>DAIQOB010000048.1:3396-11029 GCA_036788075.1 Syntrophobacteraceae bacterium | reverse complement strand
GGCCCATGCGAAGAGGGAGTGGAACGCGTAGTAGCGGCTGAACCCGGGATCGCCCGCCATGTATCCCAGGGAGTAGATCTGAACCAGCATGCTGATGGTGGCAACGATGGTCAGCATGAGGAGACTCAAAGGATCCAGCAGGTAGCCGAAAGGAATCAGAACGTCATCGGCAAGCAGCCAGGCCGTCTGATACTGCACGGGAGCGCTGGCGTGAAACAGTTTGGCAAGCAGGTAAACCGCACACAGAAACGAGGTACAGATAGCGCTGATGGAGATGGTGCACGAAGCGCGCGGATTTCCCCGAGTGAAGATCAAGATGACCGCCATGGACAGGAAAGGCAGGCCTGTACCCAAAGCAACAGCCAACAAAACCGGATCTTTAAAAAGCCAATCCATAAACTTTTATCCCTTCAGTTGCTGTGCACGCTCCACATTGATCGAACGCAGTTTGCGGAACAAAGCAAGGATGAGACTCAACCCAATGGCCGCCTCCGCAGCCGCCAATCCCATGATGAACAGTGTCACGATCTGCCCGACAGCCGGCTCGGGAGCGAGAAACCGATTGAACGCCATGAAGTTCAGGCTCGCCCCGTTCAGCATCAATTCCACCGCAATCAGCATACCGATGAGATTCCGCCGCTGTAAAACCCCCAGCAGTCCCAAACTGAAAAGCAACGCTGCAATGATCAGGTATGTGCCCAGCGCGTTCATGAGCTAAACCTCCGACTGTATCCTGCCGTCAAGATCGCCCCTATAATGGCCACCAGCAGAACGAGAGAGATGACTTCGAAAACGAGGTCATATCGGGTGAGCAACAGGTGGCCGATGGTGACCACGGACCAGTCCCCGCTCTGTTCCGGAGCAGGTACAAAGTTGCTTTTGAAAATGACGCCCACCACCGCTGCAAAAAAGAGCGCACTGGCACATGCAGCCATGGCCACCTTGGGTACGCTTCTCTTGGGGACTTCCAGGTGCAGCGGGCGCGACAGCATGATGGCGAAGACGATGGAAATGCAGATGGCGCCGACATAGATCAGCAGCTGCATGAGCGCGATGAAGAAGCTCCCGAGATACAGGTAGAGACCCGCCACGCCGGAGAGGGCCATGACAAGGCCCAATACGTTGTAAATGATATTCCGCGGAAAGACCGCGATGACAGCGCCCCCGAAGGTCAAGCCCACCACGATCCAGAAGGCGACATGTGCGATTGCTTCAGTACCTATCAGAAAGCTCATGATACCCTTTCCTCCAAGTGAATCAGTCGGCTAAGGCCGAGTTTCCCCCAACCTGGCCATCAGATCGATCACTCCATCCCACCGAGATACCCCTTCCAGTTCATACTCTCGGGAAAACTTCAAAGTTTTCGTAGGACACACCTCAACGCACAGCCCACACAAACTGCATCGCGTGAAATCAATGAAGTAGTGCGTCCCCACTTTGCGCCCTTTGGCCCGCTCCTTGATCCCCTGGACCTTGATCAAATTGCTGGGACACATGCGCTGGCACTGGCCGCAGGCAATACACTTGTGGGTCCCCGTTTCCTTGAATTTCACAAATTCGATATGGCCGCGGTAGGCAGGTGAAAGTTCCACTTTCTGACGCGGATACTGCACAGTAACCACCGGGCGATACAATCGCCTGAACGTCACTCGCATCCCCTCGACCAAGCTCCAGCCACCATTAATGACTTCCTTCCAGTAGCTCATATGCCCTCACCCTGCCTATATGAATTTAAGAACAACCGCAGTGACCAGGAGATTGGCCAGACTTACGGGAATCATGAACTTCCAGGAAAAGTTCATCAACTGATCAAAACGGATCCGCGGAAAGGTCCAGCGCACCCACATGATGACAAAAATGAGAAAGTAGGTTTTCAGCATGAACCACACGATGCCCGGGATCATCATGTCAAACCCGAAGGGACCGTGCCATCCGCCGAAAAACAGGCTCGTCGCTACGGCACTGACGATGAACATGTTCGTGTACTCCGCCAGGAAGAACAACCCGAACCGCATGCCGCTGTATTCCGTGTGGAAGCCTGCTACAAGTTCCGATTCGGCTTCGGGGATGTCGAAGGGAGCCCGGTTGGTCTCCGCCGTGGCGGAAATCAGATAGATCAACCCGGCAACGGGCTGCAGGAATATGAACCAGATATGCCCCTGAGCCTGAACGATCTCCGAAAACCTGAGGGAATTGACCATCAGAACGACGCTCATGACCGTCAACAGGAGTGGTATCTCATAGGCAACGTTCTGAGCCACAGAGCGGACGGCACCCAGCAGCGCGTATTTGTTGTTGGAGGACCATCCGCCCGCCAGGATCGCCAGAACACTGAAGGTCGAGAAGGCAAAAATCAAGAGGACCCCGAGGTTCATGTCGCGAATGATGAGCTCAGGGGCAAAGGGCAGGACGAGAAATCCCACCAGTACCGGCATGAAGATGAGGACCGGCGCTATGATGAATAACTTTTTATCTGCTGCTCTGGGGGTAATGAGCTCTTTACCCACGAGCTTTAGAGCATCGGCAATGGTCTGCAACAGACCGAACGGCCCGACTTCCTTCGGTCCCGGTCGGAGTTGGATGTGACCGGCCACTTTGCGCTCCAACCAAACCAGAAAGAGGGCATTCAACGAGGCAAAAGCTAAAGCTATTACAGCCCCCACTATAAGGCGTATCCACTCCGAACCCACTTCATTTCCCATTTTCTGCTCTCCTGCGGCTTATTGTACGGAAGTCTGATCATCGGCATTTCTCCCTCCGCGACCGCCCCACCGGCTGAATCCCCACACCGCCTATCGATCAATCTCAGGGATGACCAAATCCACGCTGCCCATGGTTGAAATAGCATCCGCGAGCAAAGTGCCCTGAAAGGCTTCCACGAGCACATGGAGGTTCCCGAAACTGGGGACTCTCACATGGAGCCGATAGGGCATTGTAGAGCCGTCACTCACGATGTAGTAACCCGTCTGCCCCCTCGCGCTTTCAAAACCGAAATAAAGGTCTCCTTTGGGAGGTCGCAGCCGGTCAGGAACTTTGGGATTCAGGAAGGCCCCCCCGGGAAGCTGGTCCAGGGCCTGTTCGATGATACGGCAACTTTGCTCCATCTCGATCATACGGACATTGTATCGGTCGAGAGCATCCCCTTTCGTCCCCACGGGGATCTCGAAATCCAGCCGATCATACACTTCGTAGGGCTCGGCCCTGCGCATGTCGAAGGCGACCCCGCAAGCCCTCAGATTTGGCCCTGTCACTCCGAACTGCCGCGCCTGCTCCAGGCTGATGACGCCGACATCGCGTGTCCGGTGAATGAAAATGATGTTCTTGGTGACCAGGTTTTCATAGTCGGGCCAGCGACTGCGAAGCCTCTTGAGGAAAGCGCGGGTCATGTCGATGAAAACCGAATCCAGATCCTGACACACCCCGCCAAAACGACAGTAAGAGTAGGTCAACCGTGAACCGCTCACGCGGTCCAGGATGTCCAGGATCTGCTCACGATCGTCGAAGGCATAGAGGAAGGGGGTGAAACCACCCAAATCCATGACGTAGGTGCCGAACCACAGGAGATGGCTCGAGATTCTGTTCAGCTCGGAACAAATGACCCGGATATACTTGGCCCGCTCGGGGACCTCAATCCCGGCCAGCTTTTCCACCGCCAGCACGTATCCATGGTTGTAAAGCATACCGGAAAGGTAGTCCATGCGGCTCGTGTTGGGCATGAACTGCTTGTAAAGACGATTTTCCCCCATTTTTTCATGGCCACGATGACCGTAGCCAATGACCGGATCTGTCCTGACAATGAATTCACCGTCCAGGTCCAAAACGACTCTGAGTACACCGTGAGTGCTTGGGTGCTGAGGCCCAAGGTTCAGAGTGTACACATTCTCGACAACGGGTTCTAAAAATTGTTCAGCCATAGATCTCTTCTCGTCTGCGGTAAGCGTTTACTTTGCCAAAGGTCTTCCTCAACGGACGCTCATCCGTATCTTCCGGGAGCAACAAAGGCCTCAAATCGGGGTTGTCGGCAAAGCGTATGCCGAAAAATTCGTGCACCTCACGCTCCTGCCACATGGCCGTCTTAAAAATGTCCGAAACGGTGGGAACCGCCTCGTCATGACCGCACAACACCCGCAGAGCAAACCGCGACCGAGGCTCAAAACAATTAAGATGATAGACTATTTCGAAGGTATCCTGAAAATCGAGGGCCGCCATCGATTCAAGATAACATTCCATTTCGTTCAGGATCGCTGCGACCTCGCGCAATCGCTCCCCAGGCACCTGCATGGAAAAGACGATCCCTGCCTTATAGGCGTCATCTTTGACAATCGCCCCCCCTTCAGGCATTCCCCGGAACCGCTGTAAGACATCGTTCACCTTGCCCATAATTTAAACTTTGCCTCCCTTGCGATGGAAACGTCGCAGATAGTTGCGGTCTTCTCCACGGGTGATCTTGTCTTCCAGGGCGAGGAGTCCCTGGATGAGGCCTTCCGGTCGTGGAGGGCATCCCGGAACACAGATGTCCACCGGAATGATCAGGTGAGCCCCCGGGACAATGGCATACTGCCCGTCATATTCGAAGGGACCACCGGAAATGGCACAATTCCCCATGGCGATACACCATTTGGGATTGGGCATCTGGTCCCAGAGCCTCTGAATAGCCGGCCCCATCTTCTTGGAGATCGTTCCTGCAACAATCATGAGGTCGGATTGGCGGGGGGACGGCCTGAATACGTTGGCGCCGAAACGGTCCAGATCGAATCGCGATGCACCCGCCGCCATCATCTCTATGGCGCAGCAGGCCAAACCGAAGGTCATGGGCCAGAGGGAGTTGGCCCTCGCCAGATTCAGGATGTCATCCAGAAGGGCAAATTTAATGACCGGTTCTCCGGGTTCTATTCTTCTCTGGGCTTCCACTCAAACACTCCTTTGCACCAGGCATAAACGATGGCTAAAGACAAAATCCCCACAAAGATAAAGACTTCCACCAGGTCCCGCATCGCATACTTGCCGTAGGCCAATGCCACGGGAAAGAGGTATAGCACATCGACGTCAAAGGCGAGGAAGATGAGGGCGTAAATGTAATAGGCCACCGTGAACTGAATCCACGCGCTCCCGATGGTTTCCATCCCGCTTTCGTAGGTTTCCTCGCGCATTTTCCCGGCGCTTCGCTTGACGATCAGCGATGAGACGATGATCGGCGTAACGGCAAAGATCACGCCTACCAGGAGATACAGTGCAACTGACAAAAAATCCGTTAATAGTTCTTTGGGCAGCATGCCATTCTCCGCTCAGTGTCCAATTTTAAATGGCGCCAAATTAAGTTCCCCCATCCCCAGAAAAATATTTCCACGTGCCACAACCTGTGAGCTTCCCTCACCGGCACCATGCTCCGCTCCCCTGAGCGGGCATCGTACGGGTTGGCCGCACCATGCACCGAGTCCCGGGCAGGACCTTACACAAGTCATGACATCGAGAGCTCAAAGCTGCAGAGACAATGAACCCTGCGCCGTCCGGCCACGGCGCTCTCGAAGGCAAATCAAAGCACCTTCCCTGCACAACGTATTAAATGGGTGAGTTTTTCGCACAATTTTTCACTTGCGTCAAGCTGGAAACTATGCATCTGAACAGGCCTGTCTCAGCCAGGTATTACGACGAATCATTGAGAGTGGAGCTGAGCATATCGAGAGAGCAACCGTGAGGCGGGCATTGCTCTCTTTTGAGGGGAGCGAGGAGTCCTGACTGTACCAACTTTCTCCGGCAGAATCCGTCGAAGGCTGGGCGGAATCGGGATGCGTCAAGCCCAACAGTGCTTTTCGCTCAGGCTCTGCAGCTGCAACCAGTATAGGCTTCGCTCACCTTCGGCGCTTCTTGTCTTGTTAAGGATGACTTGTGGAGAAAATATTCACAAAGCAGAAAAAACTGGTCGAAGGTGACCCTAGCTGAATCGCACTTGCGTGTCAACCTTAATTCGAGTATTAATTTCCCTGCCATCGTTTCCATAAATGCGATATCCCGGAACAAGCCTCCGTTTTCAGAGAATTTATTCACAAACTTCACCCCGAGAGCCACACCAAAAAGGAGAGGCATAAATGTTCGAATCGTTGCGTATCGGCTTCATTGGAGGAGGAAACATGGGTGAGGCGCTGATGAAAGGGTTGCTTTCGGCCACTTCATTGGAAGCCGGCCAGATCTCCGTTTATGACGTCAGCAAACCCCGTATGAAATACCTCGAAAGCACTTACAAAATACAGCCAAAGCCCAACGCCCGGGATCTGGCGGCCACCTCCGATGTCATCCTCCTGGCCGTGAAGCCCCAGACCATGTTCACCGTCCTGGCAGACATCCACGATCACCTGGCCCATGCACCGCTCGTAATCTCCATCGCTGCTGGAGTTTCCCTGTCTTTCCTCTCGGCAGGCCTGCCCCAGGGGACCCCCATCATCCGCGTGATGCCCAACACTCCCGCCCTGGTACTGCAGGGCGCATCCACTCTGGCTCGCGGAGCAGCCGTAGAAGACACGCACATGGACATCGGCTTGGCACTCTTCCAGGCAGTGGGCAAGGCCGTCGAGGTCCAGGAATCGTTGATGGATGCTGTCACAGGGCTCAGCGGGAGCGGCCCGGCGTATATTTTACTCGTTATCGAAGGTCTCATCGATGCAGGGGTCCTCATGGGACTCCCCAGGCAGACATCGCGCGATCTGGTCCTCCAGACCATCATGGGCACTGTCCGCATGGTTCAGGAGACTGGCAGCCACCCTGCGGTGTTGAAAGATTTGATCACCTCTCCGGGGGGAACTACGATTCGAGGCTTGCAGGTCCTTGAAGACAGGGGCGTTCGCGGCGCGATCATGGAAGCGGTCGAAGCAGCGACCCTTCGCTCACAGGAGCTTGGCAAAAAATAGCGCTTTTCTCTCACGTAATGAGTGTCTCACCCGGCACTCATGGTCTGTCATCCTGGCCGGAACTTTTGCAACCTCCGGCCTTTTCCCTACTGCTTGAACGATAGGACTTTTCCCGAAGCTTTGTAAGGTTGGCCATCCTTCTCGCCCCCTCTCTGGTAGCATTCTACCAGGTCCCCCACTTTGGCCCCGTCGAAATCGTCCAATTTCAGTCCCACCTCCTGGCCTTTTCTGCCCTCTTTCACCGGTCTCCTTTCGATCTGGAGGGATCCCACCCTTCCGCTGTAAACAGGGCCCATAGCCGTGATGAGCCGAAAGTCACTCCCCACCGCAAACACCCCTTCGGTGACTTCACAGCCCAGGATGATCCCATGGCGGTGCGTTTTGAATAGAGCAATAACGCGAGCCTTCCCCGTAATTTTTTCTTCAATTTTTCGGGGGAGCATACTCTGCACAATGCCATGGACGTCCTCAACGAGCTTATAGATGACATCGTACAGCCGCACTTCGACGCCATGATCCTTCAGCCAGCTCTCCAGCCTGGGCATGATGTCGACATCAAACCCCAGGACCAGCTTACTTCCCGATAACGCCATCAGCAAATCCGACTTGGCAATCGTCCCAATTCCCGCAGAAATGATCCTCACTTCAACTTCCGGGCTCTGGATCTTTTTCAGCGCCGATACAACCGCCTCAGTGCTTCCATAGGAATCGCACTTGAGGACAATTTCCAG
>DAIQOB010000048.1:0-3296 GCA_036788075.1 Syntrophobacteraceae bacterium | reverse complement strand
CCTCCCAGGGATCGGGTCTTGAGAGCGAAAAGAAATGCAGGAAGAGCCACAAGGGCCTTGGGGTGGAAAAGATCCAGGCGCCTCACCTCTCCCGTCACGAAGAGCTCGGGGAATATGAGAGCACTCAAAATGGCAACGGGAATGAGGTCCAGCCATTCCACAAACCACTGGGGCAGTTTTCTCTGAGAAAAGAGGAAAAGAGGAAGCCAGCGAGGGAGATAAGTCACGATCCCCATCCCCGCCAGCAGGAAAAGGTATTCAGGACCGGGCGTCATGGGGCATCGGCTTTCGCAGGGTTCGCTTCAACATGAACCCGGCCGTAGCGGCCATCAGGGAAGCAATGATGACGTATGCGTTGCCGGGAATCCAGAGGGAAAGCATCACAGCAAAGAGGCCTGCCAGGACAGCGGTGATGCCATAGATTCGGCCTCGGAGCTGAAATACCAGCAGGCAAAGGAACATGGCGACGAGAGCATAATCGATGCCGAAGCTATCGGCGGGAATGAAATGCCCCCCGTAGCCCCCCAGCACGGTGCAGGCGATCCAGGCGAGATTGGAGATGTGATTCACCACCAAGGCGCTGCAGGTGCTCCATCCGCCTTCCCGAAACCGGGTCATGTTGACGGCGAAGCTTTCATCCGTAACGCCATAGGCAAAAAGGGAGAGCAGCCTGCGGTCCACGCCCCTGAGAAAAACGGCTAGAGACGAGCTCATCAGAACGTGGCGCAGGTTGACGATGAGGGTCGTGAGAACGATGGAAACGGGGGCTGCGCCGCTGACCATCATGGAAACGGCAATGAACTGAGCACTCCCGGCAAAGACCAAAAGAGACATGAGGCCGATTTCCAGGACGCCGAGCCCGGCCTTCTGGGCCAGGACTCCAAAGGCCAGGCCGATGGGTGCATATCCCAGGCAGATGGGCCAGCCGGCTTTCACCCCCTCAGAGACACACCGCCCCCCTGCAACGCTTCCACGGCAGTCGGCGGGATCTGAATTCGACGAAGGCATGAGATGACTCTACCGAGAGGAATATTCCAGGCTCAGATCGATGGCTCGGGCCGAATGAGTGAGCGCACCACAGCTTACAAAATCGACGCCGGTTTCCCCGATGGCGCGCACCCGATCCAGGGTCACCCCTCCAGAAGCCTCCAGGATAGCCCTCCCCCCGTTCTGAACGACGGCCTCCCTGAGAAGATCGAGGGGGAAATTGTCCAGAAGGACAATGTCGGCGCCTGCACCGAGGGCTTCCGCGAGCTCTTCCAGATTCTCGACTTCGACCTCAATCTTCAGCAGGTGACAAGCCTTCCGACGCGCTCGGCGGACCGCTTCCCCGACACTCCCCACGGCAGCAATGTGATTGTCCTTGATGAGGATTCCATCGGATAGCCCAAAGCGATGATTCGTCCCTCCCCCGTGGCGGACGGCCTCCTTTTCCAGCCCCCTCCACAGTGGAGTTGTCTTTCGAGTATCCAGGAGCCTGCACTGGGTTCCCGCCAGGGCATCGACCATCCGCCGCGTCAGGGTGGCCACGCCGCACAGGCGCTGCAGCAGGTTGAGGGCCGTACGTTCCGCGGTCAGCAGGGAGCGTACCCGTCCTTGAATGCGAAAAACGGGAACACCGGCCTCAATCCTGTCACCGTCCAGGAAGAGGCATTCCACTGCAACCGACGGATCCACCAGTTCGAAAATCCGGCGAAAAGCATAGGATCCGGAAAGCACGAAAGGCTCCCGTCCCACCACTTCAGCGCTTCCCTCCAGATCCGGCTCCACAACGGCTTCGCAGGTCACATCTCCATGGCCGAGATCTTCCTGGATGGCCAACTGCAGCAAACTATCCCAACACTCCATGATCATTCTCCCGCTGCCGCGCTCTCCCGCAGCGTATTGATGATGTCGTAGTGATGACGGAGCTTCTCCAGCTTCTCTCCGAGACGCGCACCCTTGTCCCGCTCCTTTTCTATGACATCCTCCGGAGCCTTGCCGAGGAAATCCTCGTTGGAAAGCTTCCTTTGCGTATTCCCGTATTCCTTTTCCAGCTTGGAGATTTCCTTGTGCAGCCGCTTGGATTCACTCTCAAAGTCCAGGATATCTTTCAAAACGACATACACTTCCACCTGCTGGGTCACCATGCCGGCCGCAAGGCGAGGTTTGCTCACTTCCCCCACCCCGGCGACCTTGAGGACGGACAGCCGGGCCAGATCGCTCACCATGGCTGCATGCGAAGTCAAAAGGTTCCTTTCGAAATCCCTCTCGCAAAGGCAGACCACTTCCACACGCGTGGCGGGTGGAACATTCATTTCCCCCCGGATATTGCGTATGCCGTTGACCACAGACATGATGACTTCCATCTGCTCTTCGGCGTCTACATCCAGCCGTTCGGGCTGCAACGGCGGAAAGGATGCCTTCATGATGCTCCCGGACGTTTGGGGCAATTTCTGCCAGATTTCTTCCGTGACAAAAGGCATGACGGGATGCAGCAGAAGCAGGACCTGCTCCAGGACACGCGCCGCGACAGCCTGTGCCAGGGCCTTCACCTCCGGGTCTTCCCCGTAAAAATCCGGCTTGATCATTTCCAGGTACCAGTCGCAGTACTCATGCCAGATGAACTGGTAGAGCGATTGGGCGTACTGGTTGAAATGATAATTTTCGATGGCCGCGTCCACCTCCTCGACGACCCGCTGCAGCCGGCTCAATATCCACCGATGCACCAGGCTCGAAGGACTGGCGGGTATCTCCTGAAGCGTCTGCACTCCCTCCAGATTCATGAAGACCAGGCGGCTCGCATTCCATATCTTGTTGATGAAATGCTTGTAGCCTTCGATGCGCTCCTCGGAGAGCTTCACGTCCCTGCCCTGCACCGCGAAAGCCGTCAGAGTGAACCGAAGCGCATCCGTACCGTATTCGTCCATCATCACCAGGGGATCGATGACATTTCCCTTGGATTTGCTCATCTTGTGCCCCTGCGCGTCACGGACAAGCGCATGGACATAGACGTCTTTGAAGGGAACGTCTTTCATGAAATGCAGGCCCATCATCATCATGCGGGCCACCCAGAAAAAGAGGATATCAAACCCCGTCACCAGAATGGAGGTGGGATAGAATTTCTTCAGCTCCGCCGTCTCGTCGGGCCAGCCCAGGGTGGAAAAGGGCCAGAGGCCGGAGCTGAACCAGGTATCCAGGACATCCAGGTCCTGCTCGAGACGGCTGCTGCCGCACTGCGGACAGGCAGTCGGATCTTCCATGGAGACCGTTACCTTCCCACATTCCCGGCAATACCAGGCTGGAATGCGGTGCCC
>DAIQOB010000047.1:0-11093 GCA_036788075.1 Syntrophobacteraceae bacterium | reverse complement strand
GTCAGTCCGACTTTTTGCATCATCATGACCATTTCGGTACGGAGGTCCTGCTGGGTATCCACGGGAGGCACCGGGAAGTAGCCTTCCTTGTGGCGCGGTTTGTAGCCCAGGTTGGGATTTTCCATGCGACCGGTGTTCCAGGTGCCCTCCACAGAGTCGATATAGTAATAGCTGTACTGGCACGCCCCATCGTAGCGGATATCGTCGAAGATGAAGAATTCCGCTTCGGGACCAAACCAGGCCATGTCTCCGATGCCCGTGAACTTCAGGTATTCTTCCGCCTTTTGGGCGATATGCCTTGGGTCGCGGGTGTACCGCTCTTTCGTGACGGGATCCGAAACATCACAAATCAGGGAGAGCGTTGGAACGGCCATGAAGGGATCCATCATGGCTGTGGAGGAATCGGGGATCACCAGCATATCGCTGGCATTGATGGGCTGCCACCCACGGATGCTGGATCCGTCGAAGCCGTACCCGTTCTCGAAATCCGATTCGCCGAGCTCCTCAATGGGGTTGGTGAAATGCTGCCAGGTTCCAAGAAAATCCATGAACTTGAAATCGACCATCTTGGCGCCTTGTTCCTTCGCAAAAGCCAGTACTTCTTTCGGGGTCATAATATTGCCTCCTGGTGGGTTCGTTTGGTTGAATGGCTCTCAAAAAGTCGAAATCAACATAAGCAATTCCCTTGCCAAAGTCCACTCATCGCCATTTGGAGCGGGTTCAGAGGGATTTTTCATGCTGCAGCCGAGTGTTCAGCGCTGAATCTCTGGCAAAAGCGCCCGGCGGCAGTTCCCCGGAAGGACAAAAATGTACCTTAACAGCGACCAGAAGACGCACAAATGGTTTTCATGCGCAAAATGAAAGATAAAAAACATTGAATTGACAAGATGTTATATGAACGGAGGGACAGAAAAGCCATGTATACGTATTTGTAACATTTCAAAACCTCCCCGGCGGTCCAATGGAGAAAACCGTTCCATGGGGGAGCATTGGACGAACGTTCCGATGCCATGCAGGAAACAGCCGTAAAGGAACTGGAAAGGGTCAGAGCCTTGGGCCTCAGCAGGCAACGGCCAAGCACGCCAGCAAGCGCTCTCGTATCTTTTCATGCAGATCGTAATCGTTCAGTTTGTTCCCGCTGAGATCCGTCACATAGAAGACGTCCGTCACCTGGGCTCCGGGAGTGGATATCTTCGCCAGTTGGATGGAAACCTCGAGTTGGTAAAGCGTATGGGTGATGGCGTGCAGGACTCCGGGGCGATCCCACGTATACACCTCGATGATGGTGTAAAAGTCCGAGGCCTCCTCGTCGATGAGCACCCGGTCGCTCTTGCGCGGGAGGCATTTGTTCTGCAGGAGGGAAGGCTTGCGTTTGCCGGCCAGCAGTTCATCCAGGAAGGAGGAATGTTGCAGAACCTTCATCAGATCCCCCTTGACACGATCCCACAATGCATCGGCATGGAGTGGATCCGGCAAACGCTCCACAATCAGGATATCCAGAGCGATGCCCGACTCCCGAGTGAAAATGTCTGCGGACAGGATATTCAGGCCGCGAGCCCATAAGACCCCTGTGATCATGGAAAACAGGCCGGGACGGTCCCGAGTCGCTACAGTGAATTCCCACATATTGCCTTCCGCCTGCCGCGCGGCGGTGGCCAAGGGAGCACTATCCAGTTCCCGCTCCATGTGGTAGTGCTTCAAAATGGCGTCGGCGGGCTGTGAAAGAATATAGCGGAAAGAAAGCTTCTCCAGCCACCCGGCAACTCGTTCCCTGCCTGGGCTCGAGCCCAAAAGTTCAAGGACCTCTTTCTGGACGGCAGCGGATTTTTCTTGAAGATCCTCACCTCGCCAGTCGCCTCGAAGCAGCAGATGATCCACCTTGGCCCACAGCTCCCTCAGGAGGGAAGCCTTCCAGGTATTCCAGGCGCCGGGGCCCGTGGACCGCGAATCCGCAATGGTGAGGAGATAAAGCAGATGCAGCCGCTCCCTGTCCTTGACTTCGATGGCGCAGCTCAGGATGGGCTTTTCATCCATGAGGTCACGCTTCAGGGCGGTCTCTGCCAGAATCAAGTGGTTTTTGATGAGAAAAACCAGCAGCTCGCTCTCCTCTTCCGACAGATGCATGCGGACAGCGATATCCCGGGCCATGACGGCTCCGCGCTCCGCATGATTCTTGCCCATTCCTTTGCCGATATCATGAAGCAGAGCTGCGAGGTAGAGGATGCGACGGTGACGGATCTGCCCGTAAACCTCTTTGAGCCTCAGCCCCGCCACCGACTCGTCCTCATCATGCTCCATTCGGTGCAGTTGGCGGACTGTGCGCAGGAGATGCTCGTCCACCGTGTAAAGGTGATAGACGTCATGCTGCACACGATAACGCACTGCGGCAAATTCAGGCAGGAAGACATCCAGGAACCCCGTTTCAAGCATGACTTTCAAGACCGGGAAGGCATGCCGAGGGTCCAGGAGAATATCAAAAAACTGCTTGACCGTTTCCGGAGCACACCTGGCAAGATCGTTGAACGTTCCAAGATTCTCTCGAATCACCTGGCCGGCCTGATGATGAAAATGGGCGTCCGACTGCACCACCTGCCAGAAAAACTGCATGAGAAGCCGGGGATTTTCCTTGATCCATTCGGGTTCCATGAAATGAAGCTGACGCCCTTCCAGTAAAAAGGGCCCCGGCAATACGCGTTTGCGCAGCTTGAGACTTGAGAATCGGCGATGAGCCTCCTCCAGACGCTCCAAGAAAAATGAGGTGGTCCGCCGAATGCGAGCGGTGTGCCTGTAATAGAGCCGCATGAAGGCTTCCACTGCAGACCCTTGATTCCCATCCATGAATCCCATCCGGGCGGCAATCTGTTCCTGTTCGGGGAAAAGAAGCTGGTCCTGCCTCCTTCCTGTCAACTGGTGGAGCTGCAGCCTCACACGCCAAAGGAAATCGCAGGCCTGCTCCATCCAGAGTTTTTCCTGCGCTGTGAGCCATTCCCGCTGAATCATTGCCTCGAAAGAGGGGTCCTGCAGGTACACTACGCCTGCCCAGCGCAGGAGGTGAATGTCCCGCAATCCACCCACTCCCTCCTTCACATGGGGTTCCAAAAGGTAGGAGCTTTCACCGTAGTGGACCAACCGCCCTTCACGAAAGCGCAGCAACTCCTGGAAAAATCGTCGGCGGCTTTGGGTCCCGAAACTCTTGAGATAGGATTCGCGCCAGCTTGCGAACAGCTGAGGGTCACCGGCAATGAGGCGCGCCTCCAGGTGATTGGTGAGAATGGTAAAATCCTCATTCACCAGGCGCTTGACGGCCGATACGGAGGCGGTCACATGCCCCACCTCGAAACCGCTGTCCCAAAGTCCATAGACCAGCTCACGAACGACATCCTGAAGGACTTGGGGAAGCCGCTTCCGGTAGAGGAAAAGCAAGTCGAGATCCGAAGCGAAGCTGAGCTCTCCCCTGCCGAATCCTCCGACGGCCAGCAAAGCCCATCTTTCATCGGAGAGAGACTCACTGTCGAAGGCCCGGGTCAGGATGTCGGTAAAATGCTGGGCATAGGTTCGGGCTGCCAGGAGACCGGGCACATCGTTCCGACACGTCTGGACGAACGCGCCACGGAGCTCTTTCAAGCGCTGGGGCAAGAGTTGAAACCGTTGCTGGACCATGGAATCCTTTCGGAAAGCCGACAAAGATCGTTACAGGGCCTCTTCACCCACTTCGCCCGTACGGATGCGAATGCACTCGTCCAGAGGAATGATGAAAATTTTCCCATCCCCTATCTTTCCCGTGTTGGCGGCGGAACGCACCGCTTCGACGACTTCGGCCACCTGATTGTCCGCCACGGCGATCTCAATTTTGATCTTCGGCAGAAAATCCACGACGTATTCAGCGCCGCGATAGATTTCAGTGTGGCCCTTCTGGCGTCCAAATCCCCGCACTTCCAGAACGGTCATCCCTTTAACTCCCAGGGCGGTGAGTTTTTCTTTCACGTCGTCCAACTTGAAGGGCTTGATGATGGCTTCAATCTTTTTCATGGAATTTTCCTTTGCGGTTACAATAGATTGCATTCAATAACCCATCCTCCGACCTCCCCTGGAATGCCCTCGCTCTCGGTCGGCGGAATCGGCATCCGGCAGGACACTCAGCCTGCGGCGGGCAATTTCCCTTCCCGGTAACCGTGGGCGATGGGATTGCGCCGCCCGCTCCCAAAAGCCTTTGTGGTGACTCGAATGATGGGGGGAGCCTGCCAGCGTTTGTATTCGTTGCTGTCCACACGGTTGATCACCCAGCGCACCAATCCCTCTTCCCAGCCTCTGGCGACGATTTCTTCGGCAGGCAGGCGCTCCTCGATATAAGCGGCCAGGATGTTGTCCAGCACATCGTAGGGCGGCAGGCTGTCCTGGTCCTTCTGATTGGGGCGAAGCTCCGCCGATGGAGCCCGCAACAGAGTCCTTTCCGGGATCCAGTCATGAAGTGTATTCAATTTATAAGCCAGTTGATACACCAGGGTCTTGGGAATATCCCCCAAGAGTGCCAGCCCGCCGTTCATATCTCCATAGAGGGTACAATATCCCACAGCCATTTCAGATTTGTTGCCCGTGCTGAGGAGCAAGCGGCTGAACTTGTTTGAAATAGCCATCAGCACCATCCCCCGTATGCGCGCCTGAAGATTCTCCTCCGTCACATCCGGAGCATATCCTTCAAAAACCGGCGCCAGGGACTTGAGCGCCGTCTCGAAAAGGCTTGCGATGGAAACTTCGTGGAACACGATGCCCAGGCGGTCCGCAAGCTCTCGAGCGTCCTCGAGGCTTTCGGGAGCGTTGTACGGGCCGGGCATGGCCACGCCCATGACATTCTCCGCCCCCAAAGCCAGGACAGCCAGGCACGCCGTCAGTGCCGAATCCACCCCACCACTCAAACCCACTACCGCCTTCTTGAAACCGCACTTGGCTGCGTAATCGCGAAGCCCCAGTTCCAGGGCACCGAGCACCTCGCTCTCCCTGTCCAGGCTGGATTCATGCAAGTCGCCCCGGTGCGTTGCCGTATCGTAGACCAGGAGATCCTCTTTGAAATCATAACCGCACGCCACCAGTTTCCCTTCAGCATCCCACACCATGCTGTGGCCGTGGAAAACTAGCTGGTCATTGCCCCCCACCTGATTGACGTACACCACCTGCATGCCAGACCGGGTGGCGCGCGTTTTGAGCAGCTCGGCAACCCACGCCACCTTTCCCAGATGATAAGGCGAAGCCGAAATATTGATGAGGATACTCACCGAGGCATCCTGCAGCTCACAAAGCGGGTCGCAATGGTACAAAGGCCGGGGAAGATAATCTTTTAGATTCCAGACATCTTCGCAAATGGTTATTCCGAGGCGCTCGCCCTTGTAGTCCACCCACACCGACCGCTTTCCCGGCTCAAAATAGCGCTCCTCGTCGAAAACGTCATAGGAAGGAAGCAGCTGTTTCTGGACGCGGGCCAGCAGCGCTCCGTCCGAAAAGAAAAAAGCGGAATTGTGATAGGGCTTTCCCGTGCCGTCCTCATTGTCGGAAACTACCCCGCAAATGACTCCGATTCCCCGACTGGCCGCCTGAATTTTCGACCAATACGGCTTGCTGGCCGCCACAAAGCTCGACTTGTCGAGCAGGTCCCGAGGAGGATATCCAGTGAGGGCGAGCTCAGGGAACACCACCAGATCACATTCCCGACTGCGTGCCTGTTCGATAAACTGGCAGATTTTGAGGGTATTTCCTGAAAAATCTCCGATGAATGGATTCATTTGAGCTAATGCGATGCGCATTGTTGGGCTTCCTCATCGTTCCATTGTGGAAAGGCGGCAAACTCACCGTAGGAGGGACGGGCCGGCAGTGCAAGGACCGACCGCATGCAGAAGACAAAAGTCCTTCAGCCTCCCCATCAGGATTGGCCGGCCTTCAATCGTACCTGGGAGGCAGGAATCTTGGTTCGGAACCTTTTGGGATCGACCCCGTACTTTTCCACCTTGTACTGAATGATCCGCTTGGTGGTGCCCAAAAGGCGCGCGGCCTGGGACTGGTTGCCGTGAACGTCCTTGAGGGCGTCCGTGATGAGATCCCGTTCAAAAGCACTGACCAGGGCTTCCAGCTTGCCTCGGCTGACATTCTGTGCTCCAGTGGGCTTCATTTGAAGCGTGGGCGGCAAATGCCAGGAATCGATGGCTTCCCCCGCCGTCAGAAGCACGGCGCGTTCAATGCAATTTTCCAATTCACGGACGTTTCCAGGCCAGTGATAGGACATGAGCATGTCGATGGCCCCCGTGGAGATGCGCTTGACGTCCTTTTCGAATTCCTGCGCATACTTCTGGACAAAGTAGTCCGCCAGGAGGAGAATATCGGGTCCCCTGTCCCGCAGAGGCGGCAGAAAAATGGGAAAGACATTGAGCCGGTAGAAAAGATCGGATCGAAAGTTCCCCAGGGCCACTTCCTGTTCGAGGTCCTTGTTGGTAGCCGTAACGACGCGCACATCCACGTGTACCGTGCGCGAAGATCCCAATGGCTGAAATTCCCGCTCCTGCAGCACACGCAGCAGCTTCGCCTGAGCAATGGGGGACAGCTCGCCGACTTCATCCAGGAAAATGGTGCCGCTCTGGGCCTCCTCGAACCGTCCCCGCCTCCGAGTCACCGCCCCCGTGAAGGCGCCCTTCTCATGGCCGAAGAGCTCGCTCTCCAGCAGGGAATCGGGCATGGCCGCACAGTTGACCTGGATCATAGGGCCCTTACGGCGCCGACTGTTGTCATGGATTGCCTTGGCCACCAGTTCTTTCCCGGTGCCCGTCTCCCCATTGATCAGCACCGTCGTATTGGTATCCGCCACCTGATCGATGAGACGGAGCACCTCCTGAATGACCTTGGACCTCCCAATGATATGCGTCGTCGGCCGTTTGGCCTCTGCCAGCATGCGGCGCAGGCGATGGTTTTCCTCCTCGACGACACGAAAATGCACCACCTTGCCGAGAAGCTCCGCGACGGCACTGAGTATCTGGACTTCCTTTTCCAAGCTTTCCACCTGCTGGGCCAGCTTGTCGGCAGAAAGGACCCCTACCGCTTTCCCCTGGTAAAAAATGGGAACACACAGAAAGGAAAGCTCCGCACGGTTCAAGGATTTGCGCGCCCCCGTGCGATCGAGAAAAAGCGTCTCCTTACCGAGATTGGCTATGGCCATAGGGCGCCCCGTCTGAGCCACCTTGCCGGTGATCCCTTCACCGGGTTGATAAGATATCTCCCCCGTCCCCACATCCACGCCCCGGGCAACGTCCAGCCAGGCTTCTCCTGTCTGCAGATCGAGGATAGAAACCATCCCACGTTCCATGCCGAGCCAGGTGCTGAGGATTCCCAAAGTCTGCTGGAGCTGCTCCTTGAGGTCTCCAGAGGCAGCAAGCACCCTGGCGATTTCATGCAAAGCCCGCAATTCCAGATAGCTGTAATTTTCCGTCATGACTGAATATATGCCCCGTCCTCTCCGTAGTTTTAGTGACCCCTTACATACAACATAATAACAAAAATGTCACTAATTACTTCCCGGTTTCACAAAGGAACCGCACCTGTCAGGCTCTTCTATAGTGGATGCTTTCGGGAAAATGGCAGTCAAGGGGGGAAAGAAAATTTTCGGGAGAATATCGCCGGCCCCGGCCGGTCAGTCCCTGCTCACCTTCGTCGCAGGAGGAAAACTGGAGGATTTCAACCGGTCGGGAGAACTCAAAAGTCTCGAGAGGCAGGTCTCAGAAGCCGGTTGGAAACTCCCTCTCCCTCGAGGGAGAGGGTTGGGGTGAGGGTGACGCTTCTCAGCGGTGCTCCTCCCGAAGCAGGTCGAAAATGGTTTTTACAGGGCTGAAGGTCGATCGCGGTACTTCAACGATGACACTGATCCAGTCGGCCATGGATCCGTTCCAGAGTCCCGGCAGCTCCAGGGCCTTCAACTCTCTGCCATCCTTGGATTTACTGGATATGAAAACGGCCTCGGGATCTACATAACGCCTCAAGTCGAAGGGACGACCCTCGTAGTCCCGCACGCCACACACCAGATCCACGGGATTGAAATGGGTGGAAGACACCCAGATGGCTTTCTGATCCGCTCGTTTCAAGTCAACCTGCGCCTTTTCCACAATCTGCAGTGATGTGGTGCCATTGCGGTCCCTCACCCAGAAGGGTGCACCGCCTGGCTCTCCCACATTGCGGACAACACCGCAGACACGTATGGGACGATTCAGACGCTCCACGAGAAACGCATGCCGTTCTTCCAGGGGCATCTCATCGTAGGAATCGGGAAATTGCATGGAGAGCTCTTCCTTCGCAAAGGCGTCGGAAGCCGAAACGGCACTCTCAGAAACTCCATTCTTGAGCCGGCGGAGGAGGGAATGAACCCTTTCCTGAAGTTCGACGAGGCGGCCTCCAAGGATCCGTTTCCACAGAAATGTGTCTTCTTTCAAAGGATCCGGAGCCACGTTGTCGATATTCTTGATGTACACGAGGTCCGCCTGGAGGTCATTGAGATTCTCGAGAAGTGCCCCATGGCCGGCAGGTCTGAAGACCAGGCGTCCATGCCGGTCTCGAAAAGGCCGGTTTTGCACATCGACGGCAAGAGTGTCCGTGGATGGCTTTTGAAAAGAAAAGTCCACCTCATACTGCATCTCGAACCGGTCTTCATAACACCCGCGCACGATGTTCAGCACATCCACAAACCGCCCCTCGTGCTCGGGAGATACCGTGAAATGAAGGCGGCATATTCCAGTGCCGTTGCCCAGGTAGTTCGCAGCTTCCACCAGGTGCTCTTCGAAGGCCGTACGTGAGCCATGTTCGTACCGGTGAAACTTCAGCAGACCCTTGGGCAGGCCCCCGTAGTTCAGCCCATACTCAGTGAGGAGATAATCCAGGATCGTGTGAAAACGGTACTCCTCAACCAGTCGGTCCAGGTCGAACCCATCACGCGCGAGGGCATCCTCCAGATCGTCCAAAAAAGGGAAATGCGGCAACCCTTCCATGAACCGGACAAAATCACAAGCCACGGCAACCCCCTGGTCAGCCCGGCGGAGGAGCTCATCATATTCCAGAAAATGCGGCAAATGATAAATTTGCAGGAGAGACTGAAACATGCGTGTGGCAGCGCCCGATGCAGGAACAAACTTGAGAAAACGTCCTTCTCGTGCAGCGCGGTAATGTATTTCGAGATACTTCTCCCGTTCCGAGAGAGGGATAATCTGAATGCCGTCTCCAGGAATGCAGGCTTTTTCCAGATTCACGAAGTATGAAGATCTCTGAAAAGTTTCAATTTGATGTCGGACCTGCTCTTCCGTAATCCCCAAAGACTCCATCTGCAGGTAATCCGCTTCAATAAAAGAAAAACCTTCCATAAACGGCTCCGTTGGATTCCTCTATCCCGTACAGGCACTACTCATGAAGCAACGAGGCGGTAGGTGGGAAAAACGGGAAGGAAGGGTAAATACCCCTTCCCTCCCTGTCTTACGAAATTCGTAGAATTTGACGCGACTTTGCGCGCGGTGGAGAATCAATCCCCCATGGGACATGGGATCGGGCTATTTCAAAAATATTTCAACTTTCGCCTGGGACTTGAGCTGATCTACATATGCGGTCAGTTCCTTGTTGACTTTGTCCTGCTTCAAATGCTGTTCAATTTTTGCCTTGATGTCATCGTATGGGGTGACTCCGGCTTCTTTTTTGTCCGTCACCTTAATGAGATGAAAGCCGAACTGTGTTTCCACCACATCGCTGTATTCGCCCGGTTTCAATTTGAATGCGGCATCTTCAAAGGGTCCCACCATCTGTCCCCGCTGGAAAAAATCCAGGTCACCGCCATTGGCGCTGCTGGGGCATTCCGAAACTTCCTTGGCGACAGCGGCAAAATCTTCACCCTTCTTGATCCGTTCCTGGATGGCCACGATTTTTTCTTTGGCCTTGGCCTTGTCTTCGGGGCTCGCCTTCGGGTCTACCTTGATGAGGATGTGACTGGCTCGAACCATTTCGGGAGCTTTGAACAAATCGGGATTGCCGTCATAAAACGCCTTGGTTTCTTCAGGTGTTATCGTCACCTTGTTGGCAACCTGCTCATCGATCATTTTCTTGATGGCCATGTCCTGAGAAAACTGTTGCTTCAGCTTGTCTTCCGTAAGATTCATCTTCTTCAGTGTGCTGGTAAATTCAGCCTCGCTGGGAAATCTCTTTTTCAGAGCGTCAACCTGCGCCGCCACTTCTGCATCGGATACTTTGATCCCGAGCTTTTGACTCTGCTGTTTGAGCAGTTCACGGCTGATGAGACTGTCCAAAACTTTTTTTCTCATTTCGGCAAGCTTCGTCGCATCGGGAGCCTGACCCGTCATGCTCATCTGCTTCTCATAACGGCTCATTTCCGTGTCCAGGTCGGCCATGTAGATGGGGGTCCCATTGACGGAGGCAACAAGCTCTTTCTTGCCTTCTTTTGCCTCTGCAGTAGGTTCCTTCTTGCTCTCTTTATCTCCTGCCGACTTTTCCTTGGAAACCGTTTCCTTCTGGGAGCTCTTCTCTTTTGCCAGGACAAGGGGTGTTGAAACCGCCCAGACGAAAGAGAGCGTTGCTAAAAAAATCCATGTCGCGGTTCTCTGCCTCATACGTATAAAGCTCCTTCATCATAAATCTTCAAAAAAATAACCCATAAGAGTCGCTGAAAGCCTCCATGGGTTTTCCCAGTGTCCCTTTCCGGTCAATCAGAGCGACATGGCCCAATTGGGACAACAACCGCCGGTAAAACCTCTAAAACCGCATTACGTGGGAGTATAAACATTTAGACTTGGAAGAGTCAAATAAACTCTTCCAGGTTCCTGAGCCCTGTGCAGGGTGTGCCCATCGCTTACGAGAGTCTGTCCCGGGTCGTACCGAACCCTCAAATCAAAATACATGTTGACAGTCTTGCCCTACCCATCTACATTCACTTCCATCAAGCGCAGTAAGAAGCTGCTAACAGGTAGTTTTTTGGACTGATTCATGGGGGCCAGGAAGGCTTCGAGGGGTGCGACACCCCGCGATCCTTTCTGGCTTTTTTTATTGGTGACGGTGAAACATCGAGGTCTTTG
>DAIQOB010000046.1:0-11251 GCA_036788075.1 Syntrophobacteraceae bacterium | reverse complement strand
CGACAATGGACTGAAGCTCGGCATCGTGCAGGAGATCTCCCCGTTCCCGAGCCTGGCCCAGAGCGATTTCCGTCAGGCGTTCGAGAATCTCCAATTGCACGCTGGCGCTGCATTTCAACGCCTTGAAAAGCGACAGCATCTCGAGTCGTGCCCCCTCTTCCCACCCCATCAATTCAAGGGCGGTCCGGTCAAAAATCTCCTGGGAAGCCACCGCTTCAAGCAGCTCATCCCCGGCGCCGGCCAAGCCCCGCCACCGTTCCAGGGACTCGACCCGTGAGGCGACACCCAGGCGGGGAAAATACTCACGCACAACGGTTTGCTCCGGCAGAAAGTCCAAAAGTTCCGAAATGATTTGAGCCTTTTCAGCCACATTCAGGGGATGTGCGAACAGCTTCCCTTCCAGCCGACGAAGCCGGAGCTCCCCCGTGTCCGTTCCCTCGGGATACGCACGGCAAAGGACGTCCGGAAGGCCCCTCTGCCTGGCCCATTGGAGCCGCTTGAAGCCATCCACCACGACAAACCGTTCCGGGCCGCCCTGGCAGAGAACCCAGGGAGAGGTGAGAAAGCCCAGCCGCTCCAGAGAGGCTTCCAGTTCTGTGGAGGGCTGGAAGCTCCGGATGGCGTAGGTCGTGTCTTCCCAGTCGATGTGCCGGAGGGGAATCGAGGAATATGCGGCATCCATCTCAAGAGACAAGCCCCTGCCCAGACAAACGTTCCAGGGCTTCGAGATACCGCGAACGGGTATTGGCCACCACATCGGGCGGGAGCTGGGGGGCAGGATCCGTAACCTTCCAGCCCGACTGCACCAGGTAATCCCTGAGGTACTGCTTGTCGAAGCTTTCGGGGCTGGATCCCACCTTGTAACGGTCCGCCGGCCAGAAACGGCTGGAGTCGGGAGTCAGGACCTCGTCGATGAGGGTAAGGCGATCCTCGATGAGACCGAACTCGAATTTCGTATCCGCCAGGATGATTCCGCGGCTGAGAGCATACTCCGCCGCCCTCCCGTATATCTTCAGGCTCATGTCCCTCACCTGCCCGGCCATTGCCTCACCCAGCGCACGGGACATCTGCTCGAAGGAAACATTTTCATCGTGTCCTCCTTTTTCAGCCTTGGTGGACGGGGTGAAGATCGGCTCAGGAATCTTCTGAGCCTCCTGCATGGCGGGGGGCAGAGAGATGCCGCAAACCTTTCCGGTTTTTTGGTAATCCTTCCAGCCGGTACCCACGAGGTAACCGCGGACGATGCATTCAAAGGGAAGCACCTTCGCCTTCTTCACCCACATGGTACGCCCTGCCAGCTCCTCGCTGTAGGGGCGGCAAACGGGGGGAAAATCGGCGACGTTGGTGCTGATGAGGTGCTGTTCCACCGTATCGCTGAAGAAATTGAGCCAAAAGTTGGAAAGCTGGGTGAGAATCTTTCCCTTATCGGGTATGGGTGTCAGCATGACAACATCGAAGGCCGAAATGCGATCCGTCGCCACAATGAGCAGGCTGTCTTCCAGATCGTAAATGTCTCTCACCTTGCCCCGCGAAACCAGCTTCAGCTGGGGAAAGTACGTTTCAAAAACAGGTCCTTGAACCATTGGGTCCTCCCGCCACATATTCGAATTAAAATGAAAACCGAGCGTTTCGCCTGGGAGCATTCCCATCACACGCAGCCCGGGGATGCACACCGGGGCAACGGATCCAAAAGCGGCACCTTCCGCACGGCAATAACCGCGCGGAGGCCTTATAAATCCAGGTTGACCCGTGCGCCGCCTTTTGTTATCCTGCTTTCGACTGGATATCAAGTATTTCTAGAGATATGTCAAAGGAAACGTACCACACAGGGATGAGAATATGAAAAAAAATACAGACCCATCGAGCAGCTCTTTACGTGGGATTGCAGCTCTCTTCGATGACTTTGAACGGAAGGAATTGTTCAAGAAGTACCTCTTCTTCCTGGGATGGGTGGAAGTGCTCATTCTGGCGGTCTGCTGGCTCTATCAGCTGGGAGACGGAGGGTACGACCGCTTCGGCCCCGTGGATATCCCTTTTCCATGGAAAGCTTACTTCATGGTTTCCTTCCTGGCCCCCGTCGCCATCACATTCCTCATCGGTCTGGTGGTCGTGGGCTTCAATAAGTACTTCACCGAAGCAGAAGCGGAAGCCGATAAAGAGCATGCCTTCGAGATCGACGGCATGGAAATGGCCGGAGATCCCTCCGGACGCATGCAGAAAATCTACCGGTGGGTCCATTTTTTGCGCCGTCTCCCCTTTTTGGCCCTGCTCCTGCTCCTGGCGATCGCCGCCGGTTTCATCTACAAGCTGGATGCGATCTTCACTTTCATGGCGCAGGTGGGGGAGAAGTCCGTCAAGGTTTTCCTCATTTCCGCCATCGTCCTTCTGGCAGTGGGATCGATCTTCGCGTTGATTCTCATTGTGCTCAATTATCAGCTCCGGAAGCGATCCATGGAATACCAGTACAAGAGTGAAGTCGCCGAGCGGTTTGGGCTCATCATCCTGGAAGACAACACCGTGCTGAGCCGCGAGGGAAAGCTCCTTGTGAGCGGCAAGAAGTGGAAGGAGAACGTTCCTCTGCTTCCCGGCAAAACTTCGCAGGAATCGCCCACCGACGAGGCTGCCAGTGTCGCCCTCACTCCTGCGGTGGATTTCAAAACGTCCTGATCCAGTGTCCCCCACATTACCCCCCGGGTCGCCGGCTTCGGGGGGAAGTTTTTTGAAGATCCCCGGCGCGATATTGCATGCCGCCACCGCCCTCCTCCCATCTCCTTCAAAAGATCCAGGCCTACATCCTGAGTGAGAGCCTCGTCCGCAGAGGCGACCATGTCCTCGTGGCCGTTTCGGGAGGTCCGGATTCCGTAGCCCTCCTCAGTGCGCTGCATTCCTTGCGAGAAGCTCTCGGCATCGCCCGGTTGACGGCGCTTCACTTCAACCACCGCCTGAGAGGCAAGGATTCCGAGGATGACCAGAGTTTTGTGGAAGCTCTCACCCGTCGTCTCACCGTCCCTTTGCTTTGTTCCCAGGGAGATGTGAAGGCGCATCAGCGGCAGCATCGCATCTCCCTGGAAATGGCCGCACGGGACTGTCGCCACCGCTTCTTCAGGGACGCCCTCGTGAAGCTCCAGGCGCAATGCCTTGCCGTGGGCCACACAGCCAATGACCAAGCCGAAGAGATCCTTCTCAGGCTGCTGCGGGGAACGGGTCCTTCGGGCATGGCGGGAATGCTCCCTTCCACCCCTGAGGGCATTATCCGTCCCCTGATGGGATTGACGCGGCAGGAGATTCTCGAATACCTCGGGGATTGCGGGCTCCCATACCGGGACGATGCATCCAACTTCGAACCTTTCTGCCAGAGAAACATGCTGCGGCTGGAGGTTTTTCCCGGACTCGAATCCGCTTTTCACGGGGGGATCGTCGGTACCCTGTCGCGCCACGCCCGGCTGGCACGAGATGAAGAGGATTACTGGCGGGAGCACATCAGAGGCCTGTGGACCATCCTTTGCCGGGAAGAATCCTCGTCACGGGTTGCACTGAGCTTTCCCAGCCTTGCAGGGTTGCATCGGGCAGAGCAAAAGCGCATGGTTCGCTGCGCTCTTTCCAAAATCCATGGGAATCTGCAGCACATCTATGCCGTCCACTTGGAATCCATCGTTCAATGGCTGCCCAACAGTGTTTCAGGACAATCCATGGATTTGCCCGAAGGGATCCGCGTGAGCCGGGAAGGAGACAGGCTTGTATTCACGCAGGGGCCCCCAGAGGCTCCTGAATGTGAGTCTCCTTTCGAGGAAACTCTCATCTCCAGGCCGGGGATTTATGAATTGCGGTCATGTTCCCTGGAAATTGTTTCAGAGGATCGGGAGTCCCAGCCAGTGCTGCCCAAACCTCGCGAGGATGTGACGAGCATCCGGCTGGATGCCGACCAGGTGCGCTGGCCATTGACCCTGCGCGGCTGGCGTCCGGGCGACCGCTTTTGCCCTTCGGGCATGAGAGGAAGCAAGAAATTGCAGGATTTTTTTGTGGACTGCAAGATTCCGAAGGAAAGAAGAAAACAGATCCCGCTGCTTTGCGATGCTGAAAAAATCTGCTGGATCGTGGGGCTGCGTCTCGACGAACGTGTAAGAGTGCAGAACAGTACTCAAAGGGTGCTGGTCGTCACGCAGCACTTGAAAACGAGCGCTTCCGCTGAAGAGTGAAGGGGATGCTCCCGGAAAGGCGGCCAAAGGATTGTCCGAAAATTAGTCAACGGTTACTTTGGCTTGAATGGATTCAAACTTTTTGACTCCAATCCCTTTCACACTCTTGAGGTCTTCCACCGTTTTGAACGGGCCGTTAGCGTCCCGATACTTGACGATTTCCTCGGCGATTTTAGGGCCGATTCCGGAGAGCTTCTCCAACTCCCCGGCGCTCGCCGTGTTGATGTTTGTCAAGCCCTGAACTGCCTTGTCCACTGCCGGATCGGCAGCGGCCGGCTCTTGCTGCGCCGCCTTGGTTCCCCCCTCCATGGAGCTCGCACTCGAGACAACCGGAAACGTTCCACAGATCACTGCAGCCACAACCAGGAGTAGTAAGGAAACCGAAAATTTCTTTTTCATGGCGCCTCCTTCTCATGAGGCCGCCTCTCCGGGAGTCTTACGTAAAACATTGCAATACGCTGACAATCATATCCGCTGCCTGTACGAAGTCAACCTGAAAAATCACTCCCGGTACTATTTTTTTCCAGTTCCACCCTCTCGGGGGAGCTCCTCATTTTCCAATATTATTCAGTCAGATAGGGCAATCCTTCCAGGGAGGGCTGAAGCTCCCGAACGATCCTTTCCAGGACCGATTCCAGCTCTTGGCGGGGGCAGAGAATCACTTCTCCCGTCCGGCGCACCTTCACTTCGACTTCCTCCTTTTTCATCAGCTTCTGGCTGACAACGACCCGGACTGGAATCCCCAGGAGGTCCGCATCCTTGAGCTTCACACCCGGCGAGTCATCGCGGTCGTCATAGAGGACGTCGTATTTTTCCTTCAGTTGAGCATAGAGCGCGTCGGCCGTCTCCAGGATTTCCTGCTTTTTGCCCAGGGAGCACAGTTCAATCTGAAAAGGAGCGATGCTGATGGGGAAAATGATCCCGCCCTCATCGTGCCACCTTTCCACGACAGAGGCCATGAGGCGCTCTACGCCGATGCCGTAGCAGCCCATGACGACCCGTTGCTGCACCCCCGAATCATCCAGGTAGGTGACATCCATGGAATCCTGGGCCGTGTACTTCGTCCCCAGTTTGAAGGTGTGCCCCAGTTCGACGCCACGGCTGATGTTGAGGGTCCCCTGTCCGCACTGGGCACAAGGATCACCCTGCCGGACTTCGGCGATGTCCACACGCTCGGGCGCTTCGAAATCTCTACCCAACAGGACGTTCTCCAGGTGCACATCGGGCTGATTGCCTCCCGCAACATACAGGCGGTTTTCTTCCACCGAGGTATCGCACACAACTCTTATCCCCTGCAGTCCGACGGGAGAAAGGAACCCACCATACAGGCCTTTGGCCTTCAGCAACGCTTCGGAGGCCAGGTCCAGGTGGATCGCCTTAAAGTGATTGGTGAGCTTCGTTTCGGATATTTCAAAATCTCCACGGGTCACGGCCAGCACCAGTTGACCATCGGCTTCATAAGCGACTGTCTTGAGGAATCGCTCCTGTCCCACATTGAAAAACTTCATGAGGTCGGCAATGGTCTTGACCTGGGGAGTGGAAACACTTGTCATGGGAGGGGGCGAGCCATCTATCCCCTGGAAGGAAGGTTTCAGCCCCACTGCCTTTTCCGTATTGGCCCGGTAGCCGCATTGAGTGCACAGGACGAACCGGTCTTCTCCGTTGGGAGATTCCAGCATGAATTCATGAGACCCCGTCCCCCCCATGATGCCCGAATCTGCCTCGATGGGTACCGAACTGAGCCCGCACCGGGCGAAGATGCGCAGGTAGGCATTGAAAATCCGGGGATAATAGGCATCCAGGTCTTCAAAATCCCTGTGAAAGCTGTAGCCGTCCTTCATGAAAAACTCGCGCACGCGGAGCAGACCGGCCCTCGGGCGCGCCTCATCCCGGATCTTGGTCTGGATCTGGTAGAGCATGACGGGCAAATCCCGGTAGGATTTGATGAATTGCCTGGCAATGTCCGTCACGACCTCCTCGTGGGTCATGGCCAGGACAAAGTCCCTGTCTTTCCTGTCCTTCAGGCGGAAGAGCTCGCCGCCGATATCGTAATAACGCTTCGTCGTCTTCCACAGCTCTGCCGGGTTCAGTACGGGCATGGTGAGCTCCAGCCCGCCAATGGCATCCAGCTCTTCACGGAGGATATTTTTGATCTTTTCCGCGACGCGGTGGCCGAGGGGCAGGAGTGAATAAAGGCCCGCAGCGACGGGATGAATATAGGACGCACGAAGCAGAAAAATGTGCGACGGTGTTTCCGCCTCTTTAGGAACATCAAACAGGGTATGGATGAAACATTGTGAATACCGCATGCTGCTTCGCCTCCGTAAATCCATCTAGCCAGAAGTCTACAAACCGACCCGGGCGCCTCGCAGAAGGCCTCCATCCAGCCCATGAAACGCCCATCTTTCAACCTACCTGCAGGAATCCTGGTTCCCTGCCAGGAGGTGAGAATCCTATCATGCATGCTTTTGGCTTCACAACCATTATCTCCCTCTCTTGAGGGGGATTTAAAGGAAGCGTCCGCCCGCTTCGAAGCCCTGGAGCCCCCCTCCAGTGTGCTTCCCACCTCGGCTGGATCCGCTCTCATTCCCTTAGGTTGCCTTGACAGCAACTTTTTTGCCCCTTAAATTGTTGTCGTTTGATTCGGAGAGATTGAAAGGGAGCAAAGTCCTTGTGCCAGCCTGCATGAGACCGTGCTCCTGCATGGATGGCAGCGATCCGGGGATGGTCATTCCCGGATAAGCGTGGAGTTGGTAGGTGCATATGACTCAAGTGGATTCGGTACTGAGTGAGCTTCAAGAAATGAAGCATCGCATGGACAGGCTCTATTCTCAGAGCATGGGAAGGAAAAGTGCCCCCTGCGAAAACGAGGATGAGGGCTCCGAAACCGCAACAGATCTATGGGAACCCCTGGCGGACACATGGGAAACCGAGAGTGCCTGGATCGTTGAACTGGACCTGCCGGGAGTTCTGGAAGCTGAATTACAGGTGGAAGTGAAGGATGAAGAACTGAGCGTCCGAGGATACCGCAGAGTGCCTTTCCAAAAGGATGTGATCGAGACAGCCCAGAGTGAGCGGCCATTCGGACGTTTTTCGAGAAGCTTTAAATTGCCGCCGGACGCCAGCCCGGAGAAAATTCAGGCGGGACTCAAGAGCGGCGTGTTGACTCTGACTATTCCCAGGAGAGATAAAGACAAGACATCCTCCCACAGGATCGAGGTCAGGTCGGAATAGAACATCCATCGATGAGGAGGCTTCAGCAAATGGACAGCAGGGTGCGTACGACCTTTTTGTTGGCCGTACTGACCGTTTTGATCGTCTGGATGGGCGGTCAGTTCGGTGGGTCCCAGGGAATGACGATAGCCTTTATTTTTGCGGCGGCCATGAACCTCGGGAGTTACTGGTTTTCGGACAAAATTGTCTTGAGCATGTATCGGGCGCAGCCTTTGGATGAGCAGCAAGCCCCCGAGCTTTATCGTGTCGTTCGAGACTTGGCCATGGAAGCCCAGTTGCCCACGCCGCGAATTTTCGTGATCCCTCAGGACACCCCCAACGCCTTCGCCACGGGTCGAAACCCTGAAAATGCCGTGGTGGCGGTAACGGAGGGACTTTTGAGACTCTTGAGCCTCGATGAGGTACGCGGGGTGTTGGCTCATGAAATGGGCCATGTGAAGAACCGAGATATCCTTGTGAGCTCCATAGCGGCGACCCTTGCGGGCGTCGTCATGTTCCTGGCCAACATGGCGCGGTGGGGCGCGTTGTTTGGAGGCTTCCGGAGCAGCGATAACGAAGGAGGCGGTGGCGGCGGGATATTGGGTGTTATTTTGACCTCAGTACTGGCGCCCATTGCGGCGATGCTCATTCAGATGGCCATTTCGCGCTCCCGTGAATATCTTGCAGACGAAACGGGCGCACGCCTGTGCCACAGTCCTCAATCCCTGGCAAACGCTCTCGAGAAGCTTTCCATCGCCTCCCAGCGACTTCCCATGGAGGATGCCCGGCCGGCCACGGCGCACCTTTTTATTGTCAACCCATTGTCTGCCAACAATCTGGCCAATCTTTTCAGCACCCACCCACCCATCGAAGAGCGCATCCGAAGATTGCGCGCCATGTGGGCAGCCTGACAGGAATGTTCCGGGTTCCCCGGTTCCTTTGCCATTGCATCGGGGAGGCCTCACGGCCCCGGAGGATGGCCGCTCGGGATTTGCCGGCCCTGGAATCTCCTGTTCGAACGCTGGAAGTCGTCCCGAGACATCAAGACGCATGACCCCATCATTGAAGGGGGGCGGTATGAATTCCGTCCCCCCTCAATGATGGCAAACCCCGGTTTTCTCCAGTTTCATACCTGCCTCGCCTTGTTGAAGATCCCAGCACTTTTAACAATGCTGATCGCTAATGGCTAACCCCTGACCACTTAAATGAATTTGTCTTTGACAGAAGAGCTATTTTTATTTACACGTAGGAATGTGCGGATTTTCACAGTGCGACGAATGCATGCATCCCCCCGTCTGACGCGGCCGAAGCTTCATGCTGCCACAGGAGACGGGGAGGTGAGGATCGTTCTGCACTCAAATGCTCAAGACAACAGGTACTCATTCCGCCTGTTCACCCAACACTCACAATTGCATCAGGAACTGCGTAGAGGACGCCCGCAAGCCGAGGTTCTACCCTGTTCCCAAGTGGGAGAAAGAAAATATCATGGCCAATGTGGTTGTTATCGGGACCCAGTGGGGAGACGAAGGTAAAGGCAAGATCGTGGATCTGCTGACGGAAAGAGCTGCCTGCGTCGTGCGGTTTCAAGGTGGGAACAATGCAGGGCACACTCTTGTCGTGGGAGGGAAAAAATTCATCTTCCACCTGATTCCTTCGGGGATTTTGCACTCCGGTAAGATGTGCATGATCGGCAACGGAGTCGTGCTGGACCCCGACGTACTCCTTCAGGAAATGGATCGGCTGAACGGCATGGGAATCCCTGTAACGCCCAAAAACCTCATGATCAGCCACCACACTCATGTGATCATGCCGTATCACCGTGCATTGGATCTGGCCCGGGAGAACAGGAAAGGCAATACCAAGATCGGCACCACGGGCCGGGGAATCGGCCCCTGCTATGAAGATAAAGTCTGTCGAACAGGCATCCGCATCCATGACCTTTTCGATGCACAGACACTCGCGGAAAAGCTCGAGCGGAGTCTGGAAGAAAAGAATTTCATGCTCCAGAATTTTTTTGGTGAAAAGCCCCTCGACCCTGTGGCCATCAAGGAAGAATACCTTGCCTACGGCGAAAGGCTTGCCCCCTTTGCCGGCGATGTTTCCAGGTACATCGAAAAGGTCGGTGCAGAGGGAAAAAACATTCTTTTCGAAGGTGCCCAGGGAACTCACCTGGATATCGATCACGGCACCTACCCCTTTGTCACCTCGTCCAACACGGTGGCGGGCAATGCCTGCTGCGGGGCCGGGATCGGTCCGACTCACATCGACAAGGTTCTGGGAATCGTCAAAGCCTACACGACACGCGTGGGGGGAGGTCCCTTCCCCACGGAGCTGTTGGACGAAACCGGTGAGCGTATTCAAACGGTGGGGGGCGAATTCGGAGCTACCACGGGTCGGCCCCGCCGCTGCGGATGGCTCGACATGGTCGTCCTGCGCACCTCCATCAGGCTGAACGGTTTAGCCGGCCTGGCCATCACCAAACTGGATGTGCTGACGGGAATCCCCACCCTCAAGATCGCCGTGGCGTACCAGTGCGGAAAGGACCAGATGACGGCGGTTCCTCCAGAACTCAAGGCTCTGGAAGCCTGCGAACCGATTTACCAGGAATTCCCCGGCTGGGAGGAAGACCTCAGGGGAATCCGCAGGTTCGATGACCTTCCGGAGAACACGCGGCGTTACCTGCATGCTGTCGAGGATATGGCCGGCGTTCCTCTCAGCATCGTGTCAGTCGGCCCGGGCCGTGATGAAACCATTCTCCTGCGGCATCCCTACGAACACTGACAGCCACTGGGATAGCTCTACCGGCCCCATGCTCCCGCCGGACGCCCTTTCCAAAGGAAATGGCGTCCGGCGGCTGAACGGTCTCACAGCCTACAGGCCCTCGATTTTCCCACCCCTTTTCAATTCCTTGTTTGTTTCCATTTTATTTCCATTGCAACTCTCTGCGATTCATCGTAATTTTAATCAGTTAATGCACTGAAGCCCATACAATCACAAGGACAGCGGACGCAGATGATATTTGACGAGCGATGGAAATCCTATTATCAAGAGCGGCTCGGTGGAGCGGAGGAGGTGCTTCGATCCGTCCTCCAGGATGGAAACCGAATATTTATAGGAACTGGATGTGCAGAGCCCCAGCACCTGGTGCGCACTTTCATTTCAATCCTTCCCCAATACCAGGACCTGGAGATCGTTCAGAATCTCTCCATGGGACGTCTCCCTGAAGACTGGAGCGAGCTCCACAAGCACGGCCGTCTCAGAACCTTTTTCGTGGGTCCGAAGGTCCGCACGGCCGTGAATCTCGGCTTTTCCGATTACATCCCCATGTATTTTTCGTCCATTCCGGGTCTCTTTCGGGATGAAGGCTCCTGGGGATTGGACGTCTGCCTGCTGCAGGTTTCACCGCCCGACAAGCACGGGTTCTGTTCTCTGGGTATCGGCGTGGATTTCGGCAAAGCGGCCATCGAAATGGGAAAGACTCTGGTGGCCCAGGTGAATCCTCTCATGCCGCGCGCTTTCGGGGACACTTTTGTCCACGTCAGTCAGCTGCATCATTTTGTCGAGCATGAAGAGCCGCTGATCGAGTTCACAACACGGGAACGGAGCGCTGTCGCCGAGAGGATCGCCAAATACGTCTCCAGCCTGGTGGAGGACGGTTCGACGCTTCAGATAGGCTTTGGGCGGATCGCCGGGTCGGTCCTGAGATATCTCGATCACAAACAAGATCTTGGAATTCATACGGAAGCCCTTACGGATGCCCATCTCTACCTGGTGCGCAAAGGGGCCGTCACCGGGCGCAAAAAGAACGTGCACCAGGGAAAAATCATTGCCAGCTGCTGTGT
>DAIQOB010000045.1:2237-11436 GCA_036788075.1 Syntrophobacteraceae bacterium | reverse complement strand
ACCGTCATGACCCATGCAGATCAGGCAAATGATTTTTCGTAAAAAGGAAAGTCTGGCTGCTCTTTTTGCGGGCGTAGTCCTGGTGGGCTACATCGGTTTTCTCCTGGTTGCCAACTATCTTTCGCAGGTAGAGCTTCGCAAGTCCGCCGTGGATCGTCTGATCGAAGACATGAAGAGCCGTGCCGCAGCTGTGAGCTATTTTGCTTCCGAGCGGATCAACGATTTGAAGGAACTGGCTGCCGGCAAGGAGCTGGCTTTTTTTTTCGCAAACAAGGCGTTGGGCATGTCCATGCAATATGGGTTGTCTTCCAATCTACAGGATATCGCCAGCAGCTTCGACCGCCTCATCAACGAGAAAAAGCTTGGCACGGATCCCATTTATGACCGCATCGATTTCATCAGCACCATCGATGACCTGCACGTGAAGCGGACGACCGATCGCAGCCCCCTGGTCATGGAAAATGGGCTCCAGGAATTTCTCTTTGCCAACCCTTCCGGTGTCGGCATCAAGGTGCACAGCCTCATGGGCAGGTCTACCATGACCTTCTCCCTGCCTTATGTATACAAGGAAGCGCTCGTTGGGCATATTGTGACGTGGGTGGGGGCGGACGTCATCTACAGGCATCTCCAGGTGGCGGGGGTTTCTCTCAAAAAGGTCATCTTCATTGGATATGAAGGTGGCTACTTACCGCTCCCTGCGGGTGTGGAGGATTTTGTCAGGGTGTCGTCGCTGCCCCCTCCTTCCGAGGTCTTGCCGCGCGATCTTTACCCTTTCGTTGGACTGACACAGGACGACCACCGCAACGATTTCCTGGCTCTTCGGATACCGGTTGAAAATACGCCTTTTTTCCTCCTGGCAGTGATGCCCCACAGTGAGCTTTTCGGACGAACGAGCCTCTGGCGCCTCTTCCTGCTGCTGGGGGCGCTGTCCCTCGTCGTTTTATTCAGCATTCTGGCCCTGCTGTACATCAAGGATCAAAACCTCATCCTTCGAATTCGCCTCGATGAGTCCAACAGCAGGCAGGGGGAGATCGCCAGGAAAAACCTGCAGCTCCAGCAGGAGATTTTGGATCGTCACGCCGTGGAAAAAGCTCTGCGTGCCTCAGAAAAGAAATATCGCGAGCTGCATGAGAGCATGAGAGACGGCTATATCTGTACCAACAGTGAAGGAAAAATCATCGAGTACAACCCGGCCTTCCGTGAAATGCTGGGTTTCTCTGAAGAGGAAATGGTTTCCTGGGTCTACGACACCTGGACTCTGAAGGAATGGAGGGACCTGGAAGGCCGGATTGTTCAGCAGCAGGTATTGGCGCGGGGCTACAGCGACCTCTACGAAAAGGAATACCGGCGGAGGGACGGAGTCATTTTCCCTGCAGAGCTGAGGACATACCGCCTGACCGATGGGGGCGGAAAGGTGCTCGGAACCTGGTCCATCGTGAGGGACATCAGCGATCGGAAGCAGGCGGAACGGGAGCTGCAGCGGGCCAAGGACGCTGCCGAGAGCGCCAATCGCGCCAAGAGCCAGTTTCTGGCCAACATGAGCCATGAGCTGAGAACCCCTCTGAACCATATCATCGGCTTTACAGAACTGGTTCTCTATAAGCATTTCGGGGATCTGAACGCTACTCAGGAAGAGTATCTGAACGATTCGCTCCAGAGCAGTCTCCATCTGCTGGCACTGATCAACGATATCCTTGATATTTCCAAGGTTGAGGCCGGCAAAGTGGATCTGAACCTGTCCGATGTCCATCTGAAGAAGCTCCTGGAAAACAGTTTGAATATGATCAAGGAAACGGTTGTGACCCACAGGATTCAGGTGACGACAGACCTGCAGGGGCTTCCGGAAATTCTGCGTGTCGACGAGCGAAAGCTCAAACAGGTCCTTTACAATCTGCTTTCCAATGCAGCGAAATTCACACCGGACGGGGGGAGCATTGCTCTGACGGCTCGACCCGTTGCCCTGGAAAGAGGCTTCGTGATGACGGGTGACGGCAGAAAGATCGAGCTCCCTGTGGAGACCATAGCGTCGGGTGGAGCTCCAGCCGCATTCATTGAAATCATCATCCGGGACACGGGAATCGGGTTGCGTGAAAGCGACCTGGACCGAATCTTTGAGCCCTTTACACAGGTGGAAAGCTCATCCACGCGAAAATACCAGGGAACCGGCCTGGGGCTTTCATTGAGCAAGAATCTCGTTGAACTTCACAGGGGAAGAATCTGGGCCGAAAGCGAAGGGGCCGATAAGGGGGCTGCCTTTCATGTTCTTCTTCCTGTCTGCACTGGATGAAGACGATTGTCGGCTCCTTTCGCATCTTCTGTCATGCTAATTGCATAATAACAGGCGTAAGATACATCAATGCGTAACGATAAATGGGGGGATAAAATGAAAGACAAGCGAAAAACTCTATTTTCGTGGGTTACACGATGTCTGGTGCTGGCAACGCTCGTTGTTTTTTCCGCTGAAATGGTGCGGGCGGGGGATTTGGACGAGCTGAAACAGCGGGGAGTCCTCCGGCACCTTGGCGTCCGCTACGCCAATTTCGTAACGGGAAGCGGCGACGGCCTCGACGTCGAATTGATGAAGCTTTTTGCCGATCATCTGGGCGTTACGTATCAGTACGTGGAAACCACCTGGGAGAGAGCCATCGGGGATCTGACGGGAAAGCTCATCGAAGTGAAGGGAGAGGACATCAAAATCAAGGGCGATACGCAAATCAAGGGTGACATCATCGCCAACGGCTTGACCCTCCTGGCCTGGCGTGAAAAGATCCTGGATTTTTCCATCGCGACATTTCCCACACAGGTGTGGCTGCTCACGAGTGCAGACTCTCCAGCCAATCCCATCCAGCCATCCCAGGACATCGCTCAGGACATCGCCGCCACAAAGGCCCTCCTCACGGACTACAAGATTCCCGAAGTGATAGGAATAGCCAACACCTGTGTCGATCCCCGCCTCTACCAGCTGGAGCCCACCGGTACACGTATCCGCCTGGTGGATCTGAATTTGAACGAGCTGGCTCCTGCTGTCATAAATGGTGTATCGGAGGCGACGCTTCTGGATGTGCCGGACGCTCTCATGGCCCTGGAGAAGTGGACCGGCCGCATCAAAATCCTCGGCCCCATTTCCAAACCCCAGGTGATGGCCTGTGGATTCGCCAAAACGTCACCGGAGCTTCGAGGGGCCTTCAACGCCTTTTTCGAGGAATGTAAACAGAAGGGAATCTATCGGAATCTGGTCAACAAGTACTATCCGCTTGCCTTCACATACTTTCCGGAGTTTTTCAATGTGCAGAAGGCGGGAGCTGCCCGGGGATCATCGAAATCCATGAACTGACGGCAGGGATTTACGCCGACCGAGCGGGACGATACCGAATATCGCTTGGAGCTCTCCCCGGCCGCACATGCCATTTTTCAGTTTGAGAGGAAGGACGGAGATTTGAAACATTTCATTGTCTACAGCTCGCCATCGGGTTCAACGCGCCATATAGCTGAAATGATATATAAAAGACTCATTCAACAGGGATGTGCCGCGGCTTTGTGGGATTTGGGGAAGGGAGCAGAGCGTCAAAACATTGCCCGGTCTTTGAGAGAGGTGGACGAGCCTCTTTGCCTCTGGATCGGTTCCCCCGTCTATGTGGATCATGCCGTACCTCCCGTCGAAGCCTTTCTGGATGATCTGCCTCCCCTGAAGGAGGCGGCGGGTGTTCCCTTCGTGACCTGGGGAGCTGTCAGCAGTGGAGTAGCCCTCCTGGAAATGGGGCGTAAAATGAAAGAAAAAGGTTTGGTGCTCCTGGGAGGTGCGAAGATTGTCGCTCTGCACTCTTTCATGTGGAAATGCCAAGAACCACTGGGAGCAGGGCATCCGTCTCCAGAAGATGCAGAAGCCGTGGAAGCTCTCGTGGATAAAGTCCTGGCGAAGCTTTCGGCGGGCGATATGGCCCCCCTCTCGTTGAGTGTCCTGGACTATCTTCCCCCGGAGCGGAAAAAAGCGGCGGAGGGGAAGAGTATTTTAAAGCTCAAGAAGCTGCATCCTGAATTCGCTTTCGATGCAAGCCGGTGCACCCAGTGCGGTGTATGCCGGGAGGCCTGTCCGGCCGATGCCGTTTCCCTGGATCCCTATCCCCGGGTTTCTGATAGCTGCTTCCTTTGTGGGACCTGTGCACGGCTCTGCCCGGAGGATGCCGTTGTTCTGGATCTTTCCTCCCTGGAGGAGTATCTCCCAAGTATGGCAAGAAAGAATGACGAAAAGCCCCTCACCGAGATTTTCTTTTGATCCTTTTGTATGCTAACTTCATAACCAGTTTTGTCATGTTTCCGTGTGAGGCGAGGTTTCAAACGGTACAGAGGAGTTGTCAAAGATGGTCCCACCCAGGGTTCATTTTTTGAAAATCTGCATTGCGGCGAGTGCTTTGATTTTTCTATGGGGTGTCAGGGGTTTTGGCCAGGCATCAGAGCACATCACGTCGAGCGACACAGTGTATGTTTCTGTTTATTCCAATATTTACTATGGAGCGCGAGGGCGTCCCTTTCAGCTGGCGGCGACCCTCAGCATCCGCAACACGGACCCCAAATACCCCATCAGCATTGTCTCCGCTGAATATTATGATTCAGAGGGCAACAAAATTCGCGACTTTATGGAAAAACCCCTGGAGCTCAAGCCCCTGGCTTCCACCTATTTCTATGTCAAAGAAGCGGATACACAGGGAGGCTCAGGAGCGAATTTTATCGTTCGATGGAATGCACGCCATAAAGTCAACCACCCCATCATTGAAACGGTGATGACAGGGGTGGAATCCGGACAGGGCATTTCTTTCATCTGCCCCGGAGTGAGCATTACGGAGCACAAGTAATACGTTCCACCCTCATCCGACTCTACGGAAGGGAGAAGAAAATGGCCTGGTTTGGTTTTATTCAGCAGGGGTGTGGAAAGGCGCTCTCCCGGCTGCTCACCGTTTCGAGAGCTTTCCACCGGATGGTTGCGGTTTTCTTGTTGGCGATGGCCGTCGGCTATCCTTTACCCCTGACGGCAGAAGGCCGGGAAACTCAAGAAGGAGGGAAAACCATGGCTCTCACCATTACCTCACAGGCATTTTCCCAGAACGGCTCCATCCCGCGTCGTTGCACTTGTGATGGAGAGGACACGTCTCCACCGCTGGAATGGTCGGGGCTGCCTCCGGGAACCAGGAGTCTTGTTTTGATTGTGGACGATCCGGACGCCCCGGATCCCAGGGCTCCGAAAATGACGTGGGTGCATTGGGTCCTCTACAATATCCCTCCCAGTGCAACGGGTCTGGCGGAGGGAGTGAAAGCCGAAGCCCTTCCTGAAGGGACAAAGCAAGGGCTCAACGACTGGAAACGGACAGGCTACGGCGGGCCCTGCCCTCCGGTAGGCCGCCACCGCTATTTCCACAAACTCTACGCTCTCGACACCGTGCTGAACGATCTCGGCAAGCCCACGAAGGCTCAGCTGGAAAAAGCGATGGCCGGGCACGTCATCGCGCAGAGTGAACTGGTGGGGACCTATCAACGCTCGCGCTAGGACAGGTCGGCGAAAGTTCTTGCTTCATGGGACACGAGCTGTTGGTGATTATCGATACCCAATTGGTCCTCGGGGACGGGCCTGGGAAGGTTATTCTTCCATGGGACAGTTCCGTTTCCCCCCTTGTGCAGGGCAGGCAATAGGGTTGACTTTATCAACTGGAGCGAACCTCAATGGAATCTCAACAGGAGCGAAAGGGGTCTTGCTCAGCCAAAAATACCGGGCTGGAGCTCTATTGCTACACATGCGGCAGGGAGCTGCCGCTGCTGCATCCACACATTATGGTTGAGAGAACGGATGAAAACGAGAATCTCATCTGCGAGTGGTGCTATGAAGCGTCCTGCACGGCGAAAAAGCCGGAGTGAAGGCCGGGCACCGTTCCCATCGCCATGAACGCGAAAGCACCCCAACGGAACGGTCCTATGTCTCCACGGGAGACATGATCGTCGAACCGAACCGCTGCCCCTTTCCATAGAATGCCGAACATGAGCGATGCGATAGGTTTTTTTGTCAGTGTCTGGATCAAATTTTTCTTTCTGCTGACCCCCTTTTTTGCTCTGACCATGTTTCTCGCCCTGACAACCGGCCAGGAGGCCGGACTGAGAAGGCTCCTGGCCCTGCGTGTAACCGTGTCGGTGGTCTTTGCCTGCTTTACGCTGTACTTTTTTGGAAACAGCATCTTCCACATCTTCGGCATCACTCTGGACTCCTTCCGCATTGGTGCGGGAAGCCTGCTGTTCCTTTCAGCAGCCGACCTGGTGAGAAAGCCCTCTTCGACGGCGGCGCCTTCTGCGGAGGAGCACAACGACATCGCCGTCGTTCCTCTGGCTGTGCCCATCATCGTGGGGCCGGCAACGACGGGTGCCCTCCTCGTCATGGGAGCGGAAACGCAGGACACGTTTCTGAAGGTCGTGGGATGTGGAGCACTCCTGACCGCCGTCGTCTCTGTAGGATTGATGCTTTTGGTCGCACCGTCCATCGAACGGGTATTGGGGCGCATTGGGCTCAATATCCTGAGCAAGCTCACCGGACTGGTCCTCTCCGCCCTGGCCGCCCAGATCATGTTCACCGGAATTCGGAACGTCCTGTTAACCCATTAGGAACAAGGGACTGCTCCCTGTATGTGAGCGTTTTGGGCGTCAGGCAAGAAACCGGCAGCCTTTCCGGCGCATCAGGTCAGGGCCGATGGCTTGCCTGCTTTTGTACAGCCATCGCGGCTTCATGGACGGCTTCGGAAAGCGTGGGATGTCCGTGAACGACCCGAGCGATATCTGCCGCCCTGGCATTGAATTCCATGGCCATCACACATGAGGCGATGAGCTCCGAGACGCGGGGGCCGATGAGGTGCACTCCCAGTACCCGATCAGTCCTGGCATGGGCGATGATCTTGGCGAAGCCTTCCGTTTCTCCCAGGGATCGAGCCCTTCCAATGCCGGCAAAGGGGACGACTCCGATGGAATATTCGACTCCCCGCGTCTTCACTGCTTCTTCCGTCAGTCCGACACTGGCCACTTCGGGTGAGGTGTACACGACAGCGGGAATGGTATCGTAGTTGACCTCTCCCGGGAGTCCCACCATGCCTTCAACGGCGGCAACGCCTTCAGCCGAAGCCTTGTGAGCCAGCATGGGGCCGTCGATGAGGTCCCCGATGGCATAGATGGAGGGGATGTTCGTTCGGTAACGGGTGTCCACCGCTATTCTTCCGGTTCCCGGCGTCAGCTTCACGCCGACCGCTTCCAGGCCCAGGCCGGCCGTGAGGGGACGCCGTCCCACGGCTACCAGCAGGCGGTCGCACCTCATGAGCTCTTCACCCCTCGAAGATTCCACAGTCAGGTGGACCTCGTCGTCCACCACCTGTGCACGGGACACCTTTGTTTCCAGATAAAACTGGAAGCCCTGTCTGCTCAGGGCACGTTCCATGGCCCGCCGGGTCTGAGCATCCAGGGATGCCGCGATGTGGGGAAGCATTTCGATGACGCTCACCTGCGCTCCGAGGCGGCGCCAGACGGAGCCAAGTTCCAGCCCGATGTAGCCGCCGCCGATGATGGCGAGATGACGGGGAACGTCCGGGAGGGCCAGTGCTTCCGTGGAACTGAGTATGTGCCTTCCGTCAAAAGGGAGTGACGGCAGGGCCACCGGCTCACTGCCGGTGGCCAGGAGAATGGCGTTACCCGTCAAGATGCGGTGAGTCTCCCCTGACGATGAGTGCCCATCCCCCGGCAGGGTCACCTGGACTGTGTCTTTCCCTGCCAGGCGGCCCGTGCCGCGGACGATTTCGACACGGTTTCCGGAGAGCAGCTTGCTTACGCTTTCGGCGAGCCCACGGACGATCTCGGCCTTTCTTGCCATCATGGCAGTGAGATCGAAGGTAAGCTCTCCCACCTGGATTCCGTGAGCGGCCAGGCGTTCTTTGGCGAGCAGGTAGTATTCGCTGGAATCCAGGAGGGCCTTGCTGGGAATGCATCCATAATGGAGGCAGATTCCTCCCGGGTGCGGTTCCTTCTCGATGCAGGCGACTTTGAGGCCCAGCTGGGCGGCGCGGACGGATGCCATGTATCCCCCCGGGCCTGCTCCCACGACGACCAGATGGTAGTGCTCTTCGGCAGCCATTCTATATCTCCAGCATGAGGCGTTCGGGATGTTCGACGCCTTCCTTGATGCGCTTCAGAAAGGTCACGGCTTCGCGACCATCGATGAGGCGATGATCGTAGCTGAAGGCAACGTACATCATGGGTCGGATCACGATCTGTCCGTCCATAACGACAGGGCGGTCTTCCATCTTATGGAGTCCCAGGATCCCGCTTTGAGGGGTGTTGAGGATGGGGGTACTCAGCAAGGAGCCGAAAACTCCCCCGTTGCTTATGGTGAATGTCCCTCCCTCCAAGTCGGAAAGCTGAAGCCGGTTTTCCTTGATCTTTTTTACAAAGTCCACAATCGCCTGTTCCAATTGTGCAAAACCGAGTCGATCCGCATGGCGGATGACCGGCACCACGAGGCCTCTTTCGCCACCGATGGCCACTCCCACGTGGTAGTAATGATGGTAGACGATGTCCTGCCCCTCGATGAAGGCATTTACTTCGGGAATTTCCTTCAAGGCGGCCAGTGCAGCCTTGATGAAAAAGGACATGATCCCCAGGGAAATCCCGTGCCTGGCCTTGAAATCGTTTTGAAACCGGCTGCGGAGCTCCTTCACGCGTGTCATGTCGATTTCATTAAAAGTTGTCAGCATGGCGGTGTTCTGGCGGGATTCCAGGAGGCGCTCCGCGATGCGCCTGCGGATGGGAGTCATGGGCTTTCGACTGGTTTTTTCTTCCGGGAGGCCCGATCCCGGCTCCGTGTCCTGCGCCTGGAGAGGGCGTGTCTTTCCCGTCTCGGCCGAGGGTTGCTCCTGCAAAGGGGCGGGCGCCTCAGCCGCCTCCGATGCAGGGGAAGATTCCTCCAGATACAATAGAACGTCCCCGCGCGTGAGGCGGCCTCCCGGCCCTGTCCCCGAAATCCGCGACGGGTCGATTCCTTTTTCCTCCACGAGTTTCCGTACCGAAGGGGGCATCGTGCGGTCTGATTCCGATTCCGAAGGCTGTTCTTCCCCTTCGTGGGGCGCTGCGGCGGGCTCCAATTCCCTCTCGGGTTTGGGCGGAGGCTGCGCAGCTTCGCCCCTTT
>DAIQOB010000045.1:0-2137 GCA_036788075.1 Syntrophobacteraceae bacterium | reverse complement strand
GCGGGCTCCAATTCCCTCTCGGGTTTGGGCGGAGGCTGCGCAGCTTCGCCCCTTTCTTTGGTGGTCTCCCGTTTCCCCGCATCGCCGGGAACGGTCTTTGCTCCTTCTGCAGCTGTCTCAAGGGTGCCGACCACTGCTCCAATGGCCACGGTTTCTCCGGTTGGAACGAGGATTTCCAATACACCGTCCGCTTCGGCAGAGATTTCCAGAGTGACCTTGTCGGTTTCAAGAAGGAACAAAATCTGATCTTTTCGCACCCGATCTCCACTGCGTGCATACCATTCAGCCAAGACCGCCTCTTGTACCGATTCCCCCACTTCAGGCACCTTGATGTCTATCTTCATGCTGATTGCTCCCGATTTTTTTAAAACGTGCTCGTCTTGAAGTCCTGGTCCTCTTTCCCACGAGAGGGGCATGATTGCCGCTCGTCTGACAGGGCCGCCTTCTACGGCGGCGCAGGCAGATGGGATGCGTGCACCGTCTTTTTAGCCGAGGGCCTCATCCAGGAGGGCCGCAAGCTCCAACTTGTGTGTCGTGTGGTGACCCGTGGCGGGACTCGCTGCTTCAGCCCTGCCGATATACCGGGGAGAATGACCCAGCAGGCTTGTCAGCCTGGGCTGCACGAAGCTCCATCCTCCCATGTTCCGGGGCTCTTCCTGGACCCAGCACCACTCACGGTCGAGGCCATACCGGTCTACGATTTCCTCAAGCGCCCTTTCCGGAAAGGGGTAGAACTGTTCCATCCTCACCAGGGCGCAGTGAGAGCCGGTAGCACTCTTCCGATGCTCCAGGAGGTCGTAATACACCTTGCCGCTGCAAAGGAGGATGCGCTGGGGCTCTTTCACGGAATCCGTATCGCCGAGGACTTCCTGAAAATGGCCCGCCGCCATTTCCGCCAGGTTCGAGACAGCCAGGGGATGCCGCAGGAGGCTCTTGGGACTCATGACAATGAGGGGCTTTCGGAAGTCCTGCTTCATCTGGCGCCTCAGGAGGTGAAAATACTGAGCAGGGGTCGTGGGGTAGCAGACCTGCATGTTGTCTTCAGCGCAAAGTAGCAGGAAAAGTTACAGCCTGGCGCTGGAATGCTCCGGGCCCTGTCCTTCCAATCCATGGGGCAGCAGGAGAACCAATCCGCTGCGGCGTTGCCATTTGTATTCCGCGCTGGAAATGAACTGGTCGATGATGACCTGGGCGTTGTTGGCGAAATCCCCGAACTGAGCTTCCCAAAGCACCAGGACGTGGGGATTCACCAGGGAATAGCCGTATTCAAAGCCCATGACGGCATTCTCGGAAAGCATGCTGTCGTACACCATGTAGGGGGCTTGCTGGTCACTCAGCCCATTCAGGGGAGTGTAGTGTTCGCCGGTGTGCATGTCGGTGAGAACACTGTGCCGCTGGCTGAAGGTGCCGCGCCGGCAGTCCTGTCCGCTCAATCGTACGGGAATCCCTTCCTGGAGCAAAGATCCGAAGGCCAGCAGTTCTCCCGTGGCCCAGTCGATGCCCTCACCCTTTTCCAAGGTTTCCATCCGCCGGTCGAGGATCCGTTCCAATTTTCGGTTGAGGCTGAATCCCGGGGGCATGGTGTGCATCCTGCGGGCGATGGAAACAAGTTCTTCCGCTTCCACTCCTGTTTCCAGCGGAGTGGGGGAGGACGCTTTGCCGATCCCGTCCCAGCTTTCGTAGTAGCGGCTTTCGGGAGGAGCACAGGTTTTCCCCCTGCCGTCGTAAGCCCGCTGCAGGCATTCGTTGATGCCGCCCTGGATCTGCTCGAGGTCATCGGAAGTGATGACGCCTTCGTCCTCCAGCTTCCGGGCGTAGAGCTCATAAACGGGAGGCCGTTCCCGAATGCGGTCGTACATCTGTGGCTGCGTGTAGTAGGGTTCGTCACCCTCATTGTGGCCATGACGGCGATAACAAACGACATCGATCACGGCATCCTTGGCGAACTGCATGCGATAGTCGCAGGCCAGGCGGGTGACGTGCACCGCGGCCTCTGGATTTTCTCCATGCACGTGAAAGATGGGTACCATGAGCATCTTGGCCACATCCGTGGCATACCTTGTGGAACGGGCGTCTTCCGGGAGCGTCGTGAAGCCGATCTGGTTGTTGATGACCAGGTGGATGGTTCCCCCCGTGC
>DAIQOB010000044.1:0-11465 GCA_036788075.1 Syntrophobacteraceae bacterium | reverse complement strand
TACTACAGAGTCATCGCTGCCCTTGCAGGCATCCTGTTGCTCCTGACACAAAAGATTTGAAGTCTCCCGCCGTGCAATGGGGGACGGACCATGGAGAGGCCGCCGATGGTCTGTCCTTTGGCCTGACATCATCCTCTGGGGGGGCGAGGACGTATTTTTCCATGAAGCGCCGGATCATGCATGTCGATATGGACGCCTTCTATGCTTCCGTCGAGCAGGCGGACCATCCCGAATGGAAAGGCAAGCCGGTGATTGTGGGGGCTTCCATGCGGGGAGTCGTTTGCGCCGCGTCCTACGAAGCCAGAAAATTCGGTGTCCGTTCGGCCATGCCCGTTTTTCAGGCGAGGCGCCTGTGTCCTGGCGGGATTTACCTTCCCGTCCGCATGAAACGCTACCGGGAGGTTTCGCGTCTGGTCATGGAAATCTTCAGGCAGATTTCGCCCCTCGTGGAGCAGGTGTCCATCGACGAGGCCTACCTTGACATTACAGGCACGGAAAAGCTGCACGGTCCGCCGGAGCGGCTGGCCGCCCGCATCAAAGAGGCGGTGTTGGAGAAGACCTCCCTCACGTGCTCCATCGGCATCGCCCCCAACCGTTTCCTCGCCAAGATCGCCTCGGAGATGAACAAACCCGACGGGCTCACCATCATCGAGGAAGAGGAGGTGCCAGGCCTGCTTCATGGACTGCCCGTCACGAAAATTCCCGGAATCGGTTCTAAAACCGGCGAACGTCTTCATGCCCTGGGCATTCGTGTGGTGGGAGACATTCTGAAGTTCCCGCTCTCTTTCTGGACCACACGCTTCGGCAAGAGCGGCGCCGCCCTTTACGAAAAGGCGCAGGGACAGGGCTCCTGTGAAATTGTTTCCTACTCCGACCCCAAGTCGTCCAGTGCAGAAGACACCTTTGACGAAGATACGGATGACCCCGAAGAAATGAAGAAATGGCTGCTGCTGCAGGCCGAGGAGGTGGGGCGCGATCTGCGCGCCCGCGGCCTTCGAGGGAGGACGGTGACCTTGAAAGTGAAGTTCGCCGATTTCAAAACCCTCACCAGGAGCCGAACCCTGTCGGCCCCCACCCATTGCACGGAAAAAATCTTCCTGACGGCATCCCAGCTTCTGGACCACCTGTCCCTCACCCAGAAAGTGCGCCTCATCGGTGTGGGGGTTTCCCATCTCGTTTCCGGCTCCCGGCAGATGCCGCTCTTTCCCGATCGCTCTTTTGACCGGTTGGAAAAGCTCGACGTGGCCCTGGATGAAATCCACAAGAAGTTTGGGAACAAGATCCTCAAACGGGGCCGCATCGCGGATTTTGATCCGTGAAAAGGCATTGGGGAGCTTCAGGATCCCCTGTGAATTTTTTTGAGGAATGTGAAATTTTGGATTTGTTTACTTGAGGTAAATGTGCTAAATGAAGTCCGCAGCCTGTGGCAGGCGGGTTTCATTCCTGTTGCAGCTGGTCACAGTGCCGGATGGCGGGGATTTTCGATACTCCTGTGCAAGCGTGCCTCCAAGATTTGCCTTCCACTCAATCCTATGCAACGCGCCCGCTCCGATTCTTCTCCGCTCCCATCGTTGGAAAGCCTTTGGCTGAGTTGTTTGTGTGGAACCTTCATCGCCATTTGGTTGGCTCAATGGAATCTCCCAACCAACTTCAGGAGGACCGGGCAAGATGTTTTACACCGTATCTTTCTATTTTTCATTCACTATTTTTTTAGTCGGTCTGCTCTACAAGGTATCGACCTGGTTTCGTCATGGCGTCGGGATTGACGCACAGCAAATTCCGACTTCCACACGGGTTGCCTCAGCGATCGGTGGAATGTTCTCTGTCCTGTTCAGTGCCAGGGTGTTCACGTTGTTCAAGGTCTTTATCCTGGATGTCCTTTTCCAGGTCAGGACCCTCCGGCAGGACGGTTACCGGTGGTTGATGCACATGTGCATCTACTGGGGATTCATGGTTCTGCTGCTGATGCATGCCTTGGGCAAGTACACCACGGCTGCCTTTTTCCCGGACTATTATTCTACGGTTAATCCTTTCCTGTGGCTGCGGGACGCTGCGGGGATCCTGGTGGTAGCGGGCGTCCTGATGGCCGTTTACCGCCGCTTTGTACGCAATGCGCTTCGTCCGGCAACGAGTGCCATGGACATGTACGCCATGGTCATCGTGGCGGTCATCATGCTTTCGGGGTTCGTTCTGCACGGTGTCAAGATCACCTCCAACACCGTTTTTCAGAGCATGGTGGAGGAGTTCATGATGAGCCCGGAGGAAGAGGAAGTCAAAGCCCTGGCTGCCTATTGGGTGCAGGACTTTGGATTGATCTCGCCTGAGCTCCAGGGGCCTTTCGATGCGGCACTCCTTCAGCAGGGAAAAACCGCCCATGAAGTGAGCTGCATGCAGTGCCATTCACGTCCGCAGTGGGCTCCCGCAAGCTACGCGGCTTCCAGGATCATGGCTCCCCTGGCTGGAGTTCTGGACAGGGCGGGGGGGCGCACCGGGCTTTTTTACCTGCATGTTCTGGCCTGCTTCCTGGGTCTTGCCTACCTTCCCTTCAGCAAGATGTTTCATATCCTGACGAGCCCTTTGAGCCTCATGGCCAATGCCGTCATGGAGCGTGGAGTCTCGGCTCCGGCCAATATGGCGACCAAACAAATGCTCGAACTGGATGCCTGCACCCATTGCGGGGCCTGCACTTCGAGGTGCGCCATGGCGGTGACATTCGGGGAGATTCCCAATATCAATATCCTGCCTTCGGAAAAGATTGCCTCACTGAAGACCCTGGCGGCGGGCAGGAAGCTCGCAGACCGTGAAGTCAAAGTCATTCAGCAGGGCCTGATGCTTTGCACCAACTGCAATCGCTGCACCCAGGTCTGCCCCGTCGGCATCAACTTGCGGGATATGTGGTTCAGCGCAAGGGAAGCCCTGCTGAGCCGGTCTTCAGCGGAGTCGCTCCTCCTTTCTCCCCTCTCTTTCTTCCGCACCCTGAAGCAGGACGAACTGGGGCAGAGTCAGTATCGGGAGCCGGTTGCCCTCGTGCGGGAGGCCTTTGCCTCCAGCGGCAACGGAAACGGGAATGGCAACGGTCGACACGATCGGTCGGTTCCCTTTACACTCGGTGAGGCCGGCCTGCTCACCACCCTGAATAGTTCGATACAGGCAAATTCTTTCGCCCGCTGCTACGGTTGCATGACCTGCTCCAATGGATGTCCCGTGGCGCGGAATGCCAACGGTGGAGCGGACGCTCTTGGGCTCCTGCCGCATCAGCTCATGCATGCCATTCGCCTGAGGCAATGGGGCCTGGTGTTCAGTTCGATGATGCTGTGGGACTGCCTTGGTTGTTACCAGTGCCAACAGAATTGTCCTCAGGGTGTACAGGTTACAGATATCCTTTATGAGCTGAAAAGACTGGCGGTTTCACGAGTCGATAAAGACCTGGAATGATGAACGAAGGATCGACAGGGAATGAAAAAAATCGCGCTGCTGCGCTGCTGTGTGACGGGAATGGGGTTGGACCAGTATGAGTCGTCGTCCAATGCGGTTCTTGAGCAATTGGGCGTGGAATTCATCGATGTGAAGGAGTTCAACTGCTGCGGTTACCCTTTGCGGAATTTCAACTTCAAGGCTTTCGTCCTGAATTCCGCCAGAAACCTGGCCCTGGCCGAAGAACGGGGCCTCGATATCCTGACCATGTGCAACTGCTGCTATGGGAGTCTCATGCACGCGGAGCATCGAATGGCGGAGAGCGAGGCTCTGAGGGATGAGATCAATGCCGCTCTCGACAAAGAGGGCTTAAGGTATGAGGGGCATGTGAGTCCCAGGCACATTCTGCATCTCCTCTATGACGACATCGGGGTCGAAAACATCAGGACGAGCCTCAAGAAGACTTTTCGCGGCCTCAAGATTGCCACGCATTATGGCTGTCACATCCTGAGGCCTTCGGAAATCGTTCAGATGGACAATGCCTACTCCCCGGTGAAGCTCGACCAGCTGGTGGAAGTCACCGGGGCGGAATCGGTTCCCTGGCTGACCAAGCTCGACTGCTGCGGTGCTCCTTCCATGGGTGTTAACGATGAACTTTCCATGGATCTCATGGAGACAAAGCTCAGGAATGCCAAAAATGCAGGGGCGGACTATGTCTGCGTCATCTGCCCCTATTGCCAGCTGCAGTTCGACAAGATGCAGAGCATGATGGCTTCGCGTCGGGGCTCTGAACCCATCATCCCTTCGCTGCTCTACCAGCAGCTCCTTGGGCTGTGCTTGGGGATCGACTCCCATCGACTGGGCCTGCACCAGAACCAGGTGCCCATCAACGGGGTTCATAACTTTCTGGTGGAGCCATAGATTTTTTGTACCGGCGAGGGCTCCTGGGGGAAGCCTTCATGCCGTACCATTCCTCCGGGCGGATGGAATAAAGTTTCTAAGTCGTTCGCAGTATAAAGCCGTTCAATTCGCCGGCCACCTTACCTTTTCGGTTCGGGGCTTCCGCCTTTTCCTCACCCCTTGCCCGCCGTCCGGTGGCCTGCGGGGGGAGTGACCCTGTACACACCTGTAAAACCTCTGTTTTGACCTTCCTCTGCATGAAGGTTATAACACCATGGATCCCATGGCCGGCAGCGGCAGTGGGATCCATGTGCTCCCCGGATTCCCGCCAAACGAGGGAAGAGCACTTGCACTTTATTTCGCAAGTGCTCTCATCTGGCAAGGCGCGTTCCGGCTTTTTGCTTTGAGCGGCTTTTTTGGCTGCCGAGGCTGAATTTTCGGGGATTGGGAGGCTCAGGGGATTTCAGCGCCGAATATTTGAAGTGTTTAATTGTTGACAAGTGTTTAATTGTTGAAGGCTCTTTCCTCGCTATGCTATATTAAATCGGAATTTGAGTTTTAAGTCTCGGTAACGATGCCGTGTATGTCATGGCATGAGAGAAATATTTCACCTGCCGGGTCCTGAGGGGGTGGTTTTGTTGTGCCCTGGAAGGGCATAACCAGTCTTCGGATCTGCCGACTTCGGGCAGGGTAGATGACCGGTTTTTCCGGATCCGTGAATTGAAAATTCGAGGAGTGCATCGCGTTCTTCATCCGCTATCTTCAAGCTCGAGCTGCCCTGGGTATGGTGGTGTCGCCGCGTGCCCCATGCCGCATGACTCACTTCTCGTTCAGATCAAGACGAATTGCTTCTTCTCCACCAGTTAAGGCTTCTATTTTGGTTCCAGGCTTTGCCAAGCCTGGAGGTGTGGGCTTCAGGCTCCCGGGATTTGGACCTGAAGGAATCCATCGGTCTCCGGATTGAGACGACAGACTTTATCTAGGGAGAAATGAAAGATGAATGAGGTTTTCGAACCGAAAATGCTGGCGTTTTTGTGCAACTGGTGCGCCTATGCGGGAGCGGATCTGGCCGGCGTATCGAGATTTCAGTACCCGCCCACTATTCGGGTCATTCGAACCATGTGCTCGGGGCGAGTCGACCCACTCTATGTCATCGAGGGACTGAAAGACGGCTTCGATCAAGTCTCGGTATTTGGGTGACACATCGGAGACTGCCATTACCTGGAAGGTAATATTTATGCTTCAAAGCGTATGAGCGTCGTGGAACAGCTCCTGGATTATTCGGGCATCGGTAGCAAGCGCATGGCCTTGCGATGGGTCAGCGCGGCGGAAGGGCAGATATTCGCCGACACCGTCAAGGAACTCACCGAGTCCACGAAAGAATTGGGTCCTTTCGACGTCCAAGCATACAAGCTGCAACTGGCTGCCGTTGAGAGAGTGCTGCAGGGGCCCCGGGTTCGGTGGATGACGGGCGTTGACCTGCATGTTACGGAAAGAGGCAATGTCTATGGGGAAAAGGTGGACGAACAGGCGTTTCGAGCCATGTTCGAGCAGTCCCTGAAAGAAGAGTACGAGAAGGCCTTGATCCTGGAAGCCTTGGGAGATGGCCCCAGTTCGGTGCGGGAGATGGCCGGCAAGACGGGGCTGCCCGTGTATACCGTTTCTGTGCGGCTGAATGATCTGGAACGGCGGGGATTGGCCGACCTGCAGAAGTTTGAGGGATCCACTCCCAGGTTTGTCCGACTGGCAGCATAAGAATCCGCGGTCGAGGGTCTACGGCAGTCCGCCGGCATAGGAGGTTGCCTCCGCGGCGGTTGGGAAACGGAAGGCCTGGAACGAATAAAGAGGAATGTTTATGGCAAATTCAAGCGGAAAAAAGAAGAAAGGCGCCGTCCTCGTAGTCGGCGCGGGAGTCGCCGGGATGCAGGCCTCGCTGGACCTGGCCAGTTCCGGTTACTTGGTACATCTCGTAGACAAGTCGCCCACCATCGGCGGCATCATGGCGCAACTCGACAAGACCTTCCCCACCAACGACTGTGCCATGTGTATCATTTCTCCCAAACTGGTTGAAGTCGGTCGTCACCTCAACATCGACATTCTTCCCAATACCGAGGTGGAAGGGCTGGAAGGAGAGGCCGGCAATTTCCAGGTGGCCCTCAAGAGCCATCCGCGGTACATCGACCTCAAAGCCTGTACGGCCTGCGGACAGTGCCGTCAGGTCTGCCCCGTTACGGCCGTCAATGAGTTCAACCAGGCCCTCGACCTGAGGGAAGCCACCTACATGCGTTATCCCCAGGCGATTCCCAGAGGTTTCACCATCGACCGGAACGTGTGCATCGGCTGCGGCCTCTGCGAAAAAGTCTGCCTGGCCGAAGCGGTGCACTACGACGATACGCCCAAAGAGTTCTCTCTGGACGTGGGTGCGGTGATCCTGGCGCCGGGCAACGAAATTTTCGATCCCTCCAAGTTCGATACTTATAATTATCTGAATCTCCCCAACGTAGTCACGAGCCTCGAATTCGAGCGCATCCTGAGCGCTTCGGGTCCCTATCGGGGCCACCTCATGCGTCCCTATGACCGCGAAGAGCCCGCCAAGATTGCCTGGCTCCAGTGCGTGGGATCGCGCAACATCAATGCCTGCGACAATTCCTACTGCTCTGCCGTCTGCTGCATGTACGCCATCAAGGAGGCGGTCATCGCCAAAGAGCATGCGCACGGCAACCTGGACACCGCCATCTTCTATATGGACATGCGCACCTACGGCAAGGAATTCGAGCAATACTACAACCGGGCCAAGGAGCATGGTGTACGGTTCATCCGCTCCAGGATCCATTCCATCGAACCCGAAGGGGAGTGTGATCTGAGACTTACCTATGCCGATGAGCAGGGCCAGCAGAAGAGCGAAGTGTTCGATATGGTCGTCCTCTCGGTGGGATTCGAGGTGGGTAAGGAGACGGTGGAACTGGGCAAACGCCTGAACATCGACCTGAACCGTCACAAATTCGCCGTCACCGACGGCTTCAAGCCCGTGGAGACTTCCCGTCCGGGCGTCTACGTCTGCGGCACGCTGCAGGGCCCCAAGGATATTCCCCAGTCGGTCATGGAGGCTTCGGGAGCGGCGGCGGGAACCAGCGCCCTCCTCAGCGAATCGCGTTGGACGGAAACACGGAGTCTGCAGCTGCCTCCTCAGCGGGACGTAAGCAAGGAGCCTCCGCGCATCGGCGTTTTTGTCTGCAACTGCGGTATCAACATCGGAGGCATCGTGGATGTTCCCGCTGTCAGGGAATATGCCCGCACGCTTCCTTACGTGGTCCATGTGGAGGACAATCTCTTCACCTGCTCCCAGGACACCCAGGTGCGCATGGGGCAGGTCATCAAGGAAAAGGGCATCAACCGCATGGTGGTTGCCGCTTGCACGCCCCTCACCCATGAGCCCCTCTTCCGGGAAACACTCCTCGATATCGGTCTGAACAAGTACCTTTTCGAAATGGCCAACATCCGCAACCAGGATTCCTGGGTGCACATGAAAGATCGGCAGAAGGCAACGGACAAAGCCAAGGACCTGGTGCGCATGTCCGTGGCCAGGGCTGCGCTGCTCCAGCAGCTGGAAGAGCAGAAGATCCAGATCCAGCAGAGTGGGCTCGTCATCGGCGGCGGCATTGCGGGAATGAATGCTGCCCTGAACCTGGCCCAGCAGGGGTTCAGCGCCATCCTTGTCGAAAATGGTACGGAGCTGGGCGGCCTGGCGCGAGGCCTCACCCACACCATCGACGGTATGGAAGTTCAGCCGTATGTGGACTCCATCATTGCCGAGGTGAAGGCCCACCCGGGTATAAAGGTCCTGACAGAATCGGAAGTGACCTCCTTCAAGGGCTACAAGGGCAACTTCACCACGAAGGTGCGCGTCGGCTCCTCTCTCGACGAAGAGACCTTCGAGCACGGAGTCGTCATTGTCGCCACAGGAGCGAAGGAATATCGCCCGAAGGAATTCCTCTATGGCGAGCATGACGGGGTCATGACTCAAATGGACCTGGATGGGATACTCCGCCAGAAGGGGGCCGGCAACGGGAACGATCCGGCCAAGTGGAATCGGGCCATCATGATCCAGTGCGTGGGATCGAGAAACGAAGAAAATCCCAACTGCAGCCGCATCTGCTGCCAGAGCGCCGTGAAGCATGCCCTGGAGCTGAAAAAGCTCAATCCCGAGATGGACATCGTCATCCTCTATCGCGACATGAGGATGTACGGCCTGTTGGAGGACTACTACACCGAGGCGAGAAAGCAGGGGATCATATTCTCCCGCTTCGACCTGGATGATTTGCCCCAGGTGGAAGGCAACGGCGCGGGCCTGAAGGTTACCTTCCACGACCATGTGCTCCAGCGTCACATCCAGATGCCGGCCGATGCCGTCATCCTGAGTGCTGCCACTCTCGCTGCGGATACCGACCAGCTGGCGACTCAGCTCAAGGTCCCCCGGAATGCCTACGGCTTCTTCATTGAAGCCCACGCCAAGCTCCGCCCCGTGGATTTTTCTTCGGAAGGAATCTACCTGTGTGGAACGGCTCACAGCCCCAAGCTCATCAGCGAGAGCATCACCCAGGCGCTGGCTGCCGCTTCCCGGGCCGGGTCCTTCCTGGCGGGCAAGACCCTCAGCGTCGGCGGGGCTGTGGCCCACGTGGACAAAACCCATTGCGCCGCCTGCCTGGTGTGTGTCATGAGCTGCCCCTACGGCGTACCGAAGATCAACGACGAAAACGTTTCGGAGATCAACCCGGCCCTTTGCCAGGGCTGCGGAGTCTGCGTGTCCGAATGTCCGGCCAAGGCCATTCAGCTGTCTCATTTCGAGGATGATCAGATAACCGTAGAGGTGCATGCTCTACTGGAAGGAGCCATATAATGGATGAACAGTTCGAACCCATCATCATTGCCTTCTGCTGCAGCTTCTGAGCGTATTCCGCAGCGGACCTGGCAGGTTCCATGAGATTGAGCTATCCGACCAATGTGAAAATTGTAAAACTCCCGTGCAGCGGCAGGGTGGACGTCGTTCACCTCCTGAAGGCCATCGAAGACGGTGCGGATGGGGTGTACGTGGCCGGGTGCCTGGAAGGGGATTGCCACTACCAGGTGGGAAATTTGCGCGCCAAGAAACGTGTCGCCTATGTTCGTGAATTGCTGGATAAAATCGGCATCGGTGGGGAGCGCGTGGCCATGTATAACCTCTCGGCCGGCCAGGGCCCGAGGTTTGCCGAAATCGCCCGGGAGATGAGCGAAAAAATTAAACAGCTGGGGCCAACCCCCCTCAGGAAATCCGGTGGCAGTGCCCATGGTGTGAAGCTCACGCCGGGCACAACGAAGGAGGAAGCCGCATGATCATTGCCGAACCAAAACCCATTGACGAAATCATCGACTCAGTGAAAGACTTCAACAGGATCCTTGTGGCTGGATGCGACGGTTGCGTGACTGTCTGCGAGGCCGGTGGGATGAAAGAAGTCGAAGTCGTCGCTTCCGCGCTGCGCATCTATTTCAAGCAGGCGGGAAGAGCGGTGACGGTTGATGAAATCAGCCTGACCCGCCAGTGTGATCGCCCCTATACCGCTCAGCTCGCCGACAAGATCGATCAGTACGATGTGGTCCTTTCCCTGGCCTGCGGCGTGGGCGTTCAGTTCCTGGCTGAAGACTATAGAAACAAGCCGATCTTTCCCGGGGTGAACACCTGCTTCATGGGAGGAACGGAAGAAAAAGGACTGTGGACCGAGCGTTGTCAGGGCTGTGGCAAATGCATCCTGGCAAACACCGGCGGCATCTGCCCCATCGCCCGCTGTTCCAAGCGCATGCTCAACGGCCCCTGCGGGGGGTCGTCCGATGGACGGTGCGAAGTGAACAAGGACATCGCGTGTGGGTGGCATCTCATTTATGAAAGATTGAAAGAGCTGGGGCAGCTGGATCGTTTTGAAACACCTACGGACCCCAAGGATTGGAACACCAGCCGCGATGGCGGCCCCCGGAAAGTCATTAAGGAGGTTTCTCGTCTATGAGCACAACGCCACTTTACAGTAAACTGCAGAAGATCCTTGCCGCCGGCCACTTTGGTGTGACTTCGGAATGTGGTCCTCCCCGCAGCTGTGATCCCAAGGGTGTCGAAGAAAAGGCCAGCATGATCGGCGACTATGTAGACGCCATCAACGTGACGGACAACCAGACGGCCGTGGTACGCCAGTGCAGCCTCGCGTCCTGCATCCGCATCAAGCAGATGGGGTATGAGCCGGTGCTGCAGATGGTCACACGGGATAGAAACCGCATTGCCCTTCAGAGCGATCTCCTGGGGGCGGGGTCTTTCGGCATCAACAATATATTGTGTCTCACCGGCGACCATCAGAGCTTTGGCGATCACCCCAACGCAGCCAACGTCTTCGACCTGGATTCGACGCAGCTCGTCCAGACGGTCAAGAAGATGCGCGACGAGGGAAAACTGCTGAGCGGCTTTGAACTGAAGGAATGTCCCCAGATGTTCATCGGCGCGGCGGAAAACCCCTTTGCCGATCCCTTTGAAATCCGCGTCAGCCGTCTGGCCAAGAAGGTCGCTGCCGGCGCCCAGTTCATCCAGACCCAGTGTATCTACAACATTCCCAAGTTCAAACAGTGGATGCAGGGGGTTGTGGACAGGGGCCTGGACGAAAAAGTCTACATCATGGCGGGCATGACCCCCATGAAGGGTGTCGGTATGGCCAAGTACATGAAGAACCGTGTTCCTGGCATGGACGTACCCGACGACCTCATCAAGCGCCTGAGCGGCGTGCCCAAGGATAAGCAGGGTGAAGAGGGCATCAAGATCTGCATCGAGCAGATCCAGGAGCTCAAGGAATTGAAGGGAGTCAAGGGCTTCCACATCATGGCCATCGAATGGGAAGAAAAAGTTCCAGAAATCGTGCAGCAGGCAGGATTGTACCCGCGGCCCAAAGTAGACTGATCCATAGACGACGGCGAAGGTCCCTGTCGCCTTTCCTGTGTAACCTGGTGCGGCATGGGTGAGAATCCCTGCCGCATCGGGATGACCGGGGGCGGATCTGCAGTCCGCAAGGGCAGCGTGAAGTGTCTCGGGTTTTGGGACCAGCCGAGCCAACCGCCACAGCAGAAGATTGATGCACCGGATG
>DAIQOB010000043.1:0-11591 GCA_036788075.1 Syntrophobacteraceae bacterium | reverse complement strand
ATCGTAGATCCACAGGTAGCCTTTTTCCCCATGCACATAATCTTCCGACGGCAGTTCCTCCCCGAACACTCCGTGCTCAGGAAACTGAGCCTGCAGCTCTTTCTTAAAAAAATCCACGAGATGAAGTTCGGCCTCCGTGACAAGCGCTTCGTCGAACTTCACTTTGGGATTCCCCCGGCCGTAGTAACGAAGGGCACCTTCGCCTGCGCGCCGAACCGCTTCGATGCCAAACTGACTCAAGTCTTCCATGGCGTGACTCGATATTTCGGTCATTTCCCCTCCTTAAAGGTTGCTTTTATGGGCATGAATGATGTCGAAGATATTAGCAGAGCATCTAGAGATGGCAATGGAAAATATTCCGCGTCATTCCCGCCTTCGCGTCATCCATTTCCGCGCCGGGGGGGTCCCTTGAATTTCGGTCATTGGAAATCTATACTTCCTCTCAGTGCCGCTCTGACGAACAGTTGCCGAATACGTCCCCGGGCTCGATGATTCCCAAAAGAGTGGGCTCCCCAACAACCTTTTGATGTGAAGCGATAGATGCATGCCAAACACAGCCAGTCTTCCCAAGCGGGGCTACCTCTATGTGACCCTGGGCGCTTTTTTGTGGGCCGTCTCAGGTCCCGCGGCCAAGTTCCTTTTTCAGCAGGGGGTGAGCCCCTTCGATCTGGTTCAACTGAGGGTCACTCTGGCCTCCAGCATCCTTTTCGTATGGCTCGTTTTGCGAAGCCCGCAGCTGCTGCGCATTTCCCCGAAGGATATCCTGTATTTCGTCATCCTGGGAGTGACGGGTATGGCCATGGTCCATTTGACCTATTTTCTCGCCATCAGCAAAATCAAGGTGGCCGCCGCCGTCCTCCTGCAATATCAAGCTCCCGTGTTCATCGCCCTCTACGGAGTCATCGTCGCAGGAGAAAACCTCACCCGGTACACGGTTCTGGCCATCCTGGGTACGCTCCTCGGCTGCTACTTCGTTGTGGGTGGCTACAATCTCGACCTCCTCACTTTGAACCGCGAAGGGGTGATTTATGGCGGACTTTCGGCCATCGCGTTCGGCTGGTACTCCGTCTATGGTGAACGGGGGATGAGCCGCTACACCCCCTGGACGGTCCTGTTTTATGCCATGTTCATCGCCGCTCTGTTCTGGAACGTCATACACCCGGTATGGAAGGAAGTCCCCCCCGCCTTCGCCTCCCTGCTGCGCCCCTATTCCACCGTCCAATGGGGATGGATCCTTTACATCGCCGTGGCGGGAACGATCCTCCCTTTTGGCCTGTACTTCGAGGGGATCAACCTCATCCGTTCCACACGCGCCAGCATCACGGCCACGCTGGAACCCATCACGGCCGGATTCGTCTCGTATTTCTTCCTGAGCGAATCCCTCGCGCCCTTACAGATCCTGGGGGCGGTTTTTGTCATTGCCTCCATTGTACTCCTGCAGTTGAGGCAGGAATACGACGACAATACCCCGGCGCTTCTCCGGGCCCATGGCAAAACAATCGAAAAGCATTGAAGCAATGGAACATATGCCGCAACGGACGATCATCACGCTCCTGACGGATTTTGGCCTTCAAGACGGCTACGTGGCCAGCCTCAAGGGGATCATTCTGGGGATGGACCCACAGGCCGCCCTGGTGGATATTTCTCATGCGGTGCCCCCTCAGGATATCCGTTCCGGTGCCTTCCTGTTGCACACCGTTTACTCCCATTTCCCGGAAGGCACCGTCCATGTGGCAGTGGTCGACCCGGGAGTCGGCACCGATCGCAGGGGACTGGCCATTCAAACCCCTTCGTACTGCTTTGTGGGACCAGACAACGGTCTTTTTTCCTGGATTCTGAAGGCAGAGCCCCTATGGAGGGCCGTGAGCCTGGACCATCCGCGGTACTGGCGCCCGCAAGTCAGCCCGACCTTCCATGGACGCGATATATTCGCTCCCGTCGCGGTGCACCTGGCTCAGGGAGTCCCCCTGGAGAGCCTCGGGGCCCCCTGCCGTCCCCTGCAGGCGGCATGGGCTGTTCCGCGCGAGGACGCCCAGGGACTGCACGGGGAGGTTCTCTATGTGGATCATTTTGGGAACTGCATCACGAACATCACCTCCCAAGACCTTGAAGCGGCTTTGGGAAATGCTCCCTGCCGCGTGAGGATCGCAGGGCGGACCATCGACGGCATATCCATCACCTACGGCCAAAAGGAGCACGGAGAAGTGCTGGCTCTCGTGGGAAGCTCCCGTCACCTGGAAATTGCCGTCAACCGGGGCCATGCCTCCCGACTCCTGGGGATTCAAGGAGGAGATGCGGTGCTCGTCACCAGGGGACCTCGATCATAAGCGTCCTGGCTTTACTTGGAAAAGGACTGTGATTAATTTGCTCTTGAGCCTGAGCAAACAGGATGGCTCCAAGGAGGACGAGATGAACTACAAACTGGAGAAAATGGAGATGTCGCAATTCTACAGAGGTAACGAATTGCCTTCGGCACAGGTCGAGTCCCCTGAACAACTCGATTCGGGGAACTACACTCAGTCTCACCCGGCAGTGAATTCCAAAACGTCGGGGATTGAAGGGTTGAGCAAAGAGCGGGAAGAAGAGCTCAACCTTTTCATGAACGACATCAAGGAATTCATCCGCAACATCGATATCAGCAAGCTTTAAACACCTGCTGCGCTGTCCCGATCATTACGGGTTGAGATATGAAAACCCCTTTCAAAAGGACCGAAAGGGGTTTTCGCTTTTTCCCGCTGGACAACGCCTCGTGAAGGCCGGATGGCCTCTTGTTCATCCTCCCCCAGTGTGGTAGAAGCAGGGACGGGGTTTCCTCCCCATGAGTCAACTTCTCCTATCGTTTTATTCAAGGGATCAGCGATCACGCCATGTCGAAATCCTTATTTTTTGCCGGTCTGCTCCTGCTGTTGGCCTCAGTTCTCACCCATCCTCCCACTCTGTCTGCAGAGGCCCATATGCCTCCGGTCCAGGGAGACTGGCTCATCAATCATCTCAGCGCGGAACCGGCGACACTGAACCCCATCACCGCCACCGACGCCTACGCGTCCAATGTCAACGAATACATCTACGAATCTCTCCTCAAACGGGACGAAAAGACCCTGGAACTGGTTCCCGTATTGGCTGATTCCTGGGAGATCGCCGACGATCACCTCACCTATACCTTTCATCTCAAGAAGCACATTCGCTGGCAGGACGGACAGCCTTTCACGGCAAGAGATGTGCTCTTTTCCTTCGAGCGCATTCGCGATCCCAAAGTGGATGCGGCGCACCTCAGGAATTACTACCAGGATATCGAAAAGCTGGAAGTCCTCGACGATTTCACCGTACGCTACCGCTACCGTATCCCTTACTTCCGTGCGCTGGAATTCTGCGGGGGAATTCCCATCGTCCCCGCCCACCTATTCAAGGAATCGGACGATTTCAATCAGCACCCCATCGGCCGCAGCCCCCTGGGCACGGGACCCTACAAACTGCTGCGCTGGGACACGGGCAAGGAAATCGTGCTGGTCCGAAATGAAGACTACTGGGGAGAAAAGCCCTGGTTGGACCGCATCGTGTTCAAGATCATCACGGATTCCACGGTGGCTTTGCAGGTGCTGAAGCAGGGAGGCCTGGATTTCTCGGGGCTTCGCCCCATTCAATGGGTGAAGCAGACGCAGGGAAAACGCTTCGAGGAGAACTTCGAAAAGCTGAAGTACTATCTGCCTAGCTATTCCTACATCGGCTGGAACCTGCGCAAGCCGATCTTTGCGGATCGCCGGGTTCGGCAGGCCATGACTCTGCTGGTCAACAGAGAAACGATTCTCAACAGAATTCTCTTCGGACTGGGCACCGTCGTCACAGGCACGTTTTATGTCAACAGCCCCGAATACAACCGGGAGATCAAACCCTATCCCTACGATCCACCTGCCGCAGTAGAGCTGCTGAAAGCCGCCGGATGGGAAGACCGCAACGGGGATGGAATCCTGGACAGGGACGGAATTCCCTTCTCCTTTGAATTCCTCATTTCGGCAGGATCGAAGTTCGGCGAGCAGCTGGCCACCATTGTCCAGGAAAATCTGAAGCAGGTGGGCATCAAAATGGAGATCCGCAAACTGGAATGGGCCGTTTTCATACAGAAGATACAGGAGCACGATTTCGACGCCTGCACCATGGGGTGGAGTCTCGGCTGGGTCTCTGATCCCTTCCAGTTGTGGCATTCCTCCCAGGCGGAAAAGGGATCCAATTTTGTCGGCTTCGTGAATGAAGAAGCGGATCGGCTCATCGTAGCGGCCCGCCAGGAATTTGATGCCGAAAAACGCTACAAGCTCTATCACCGTTTCCAGGAAATCCTGCATGAAGAGCAGCCTTACACTTTTCTCTTTACAACGGAAGCGCTGGTTGCCGTGGCGCGCCGCTTTGAGAACGTAACGGTCTATCCCATGGGGCTCTCGCCCCGGGAATGGTGGGTGCCGACAGCGCTCCAGAAGTACCGGGAGCCGTGACCGGCCGCCACCCAAAGACCGTTTTTGCGGTATCTTTATAAGGTAAAAGCAGGGGACATTGGACCCCGGTTTTCACCGGGGTGACGTTAAGTCAACAACATTGACATTGCCCGTTGCCATGCGGAACACCAATAGCACAGGATAGACAAGAGTTTTCATGGATCATTATACACGTTCCTCTTTGAATGGATTCTCCGCTCATTCCATCGATCGCATTCACCTGAAGCGCAGAGACGAGAAGTGGATCAGGGAACAGCTGGAAGGGTCGAACGCCCGATTCATCCCCCTGTGGCAGTCGAAAAACCTCTTTGCCGAAGAGGAAAACCCCAGTCCTGTCCTCCTTTCACGAGCACACCTGGGAGAGTCCATCGACCTGGCCCATTCCGTGACGCTCCTGGGAGAGGACGGCGACAGGGTCTACTTTGCCGTGGATTTGCCGGCGGAGGAAGACACTCCCCCTTCGAGTCTTGCCGAGTTGGGGAAATTTCAGGACCTCAGGCGCATGAGTGCCCAGCTAGGCCGACGCGACGGGGCACTGCTGGCTTACGCCAGGGGCATTGCCCACTGGCATCGCCGCAACCGCTTTTGCGGAGACTGTGGAAGTCCCACGGCACCCCACCAGGGAGGACATGTGCGCATCTGCACCAATCCGCACTGCCGGCAGCAGCATTTTCCCCGAACGGACCCGGCCGTCATTGTTCTGGTGAGTGATGGGGAATACTGCCTGCTGGGACGGCAGACTGTCTGGCCCAAGGCGATGTATTCGGCCATTGCGGGATTCGTGGAGCCGGGTGAGAGTCTGGAAGACGCCGTCGTCCGGGAAGTCATGGAAGAAACGGGAATCGAGGTCACGGAGGTGCATTACCGATCTTCACAGCCATGGCCTTTCCCGAGCTCCATCATGCTGGGATTTCAGGCGAAAGGGGTAAAGGCCCCCCTGCAGTTGAACGACGACGAACTGGAAGACGCCCGGTGGTTTACGAGGGAGGACATGCGGGAGGCGTTCAAAGAGGGAACGCTTCGAGTGCCGACCCCTTTTTCCATTGCTTACAGGCTCATCGAGGACTGGTACGATGCAGAGGCCGCCACGCCTTTGAAGGACCTCTCGGGCATTGTCGCGCACATCGTCAAGGGCTGAGAAGCCGGGGCCTCCGGGAATGACCATACAGAGCACGACTATCTTCGAGGAAAGAGGCTCCTGATTCTATGAGCGCCTACCTGCTTAAAAGGCTTTTGCAGATCATTCCAACACTTCTGGGCATCACGTTCATTACCTTTCTGATCATTCAGCTGGCGCCCGGAAATCCGGCCGCCCTCAAGCTCCAGATGGCCAGCCAGGGCCAGATGGGGGATTCCGCCCTTTCTCAGCAGATCATCGAGCAGACCAAAAAGCTCTACGGCCTGGACAAACCCCTTCCCGTCCAGTATCTCCTGTGGGTGAAGCGCGTTTTCACTTTCGACTTCGGCACTTCCTACAAGGACCACCGCAGGGTATGGGACAAGATCGCCGAGAGGCTCCCCATCACGCTTCAGCTCAACGTGATTTCCATCTTCCTGGTCTACCTCATCGCCATTCCGTGCGGCATCTATTCCGCCACCCACTCGGGGTCCTTTTCGGACCGCCTGCTGACCCTTTTGTTCTTCTTTCTCTACTCTCTGCCCAGCTTCTGGGTGGCCGTGCTCCTCATCATGCTTTTGGGAGGCGGCGATTTCTGGGATGTCTTCCCCGTCTACGGCATCTCCTCCATCGGTGCCGAAACCTGGTCCTTCTCCGCATGGCTCCTGGACCGCCTCTGGCACCTGGTGCTCCCGATTCTCTGCCTCACCTACGGAGGACTTGCCTATCTCTCCCGACTGACCCGTGCGGACATGCTCGAGGTCATCCGGGAGGACTACATCCGCACGGCACGGGCCAAGGGATTGAGCGAGCGGGTGGTGATCTTCAAGCATGCCTTCCGCAACGCCCTGCTGCCCATCGTCACGCTGCTGGCATTTTTGCTTCCGTCCATGTTCGGCGGGAGTGTCATCATCGAGAGCATCTTTTCCATTCCCGGGATGGGACAGCTGGGGTTCGAGGCCGTGCTGAGCCGCGATTACCCCGTCATAATGGCCATCACCACCCTGTCGGCCTTTCTCACGCTGGTAGGGCTGCTCCTCTCGGACATCCTCTACGCAGCCCTCGATCCGCGCATCAAGCTTGAATGAGAAGCCTAACCCATGGATGAGAAACAAAAAGTCACAGCATCACCTCCGAGCTCCTACTGGGGCATGGTCTGGTATCATTTCAGGAAGAAACGTCTCGCCCTGCTGGGCCTCTGGGTCACCTTTTTCCTCTTTGCTGCGGCCGTTTTTGCTCCCCTCCTGGCCAACGACCGTCCCATACTGTTCCGCTTCCAGGGGGAATGGTACTGGCCTGTCTTTTCCAAGGCGGAACAGATCGGTCCTCGCACCTGGAAAGAAATGAAGAAGGAACTTCCCTTCGTCTTTCAGCCCCAGGCGGGCGGAACAGGAAACCTTGCCCTTTGGCCGCCGGTTCCCTACTCCCCCACGGAATACGATCTCCTGGAAAGCCTCGCGGCCCCCAGTCGGGCGCATTGGTTCGGCACGGACGACAGCGGAAGAGACGTCCTGAGCCGGATGATCCACGGGGCGCGCATTTCCCTCTCGGTGGGGTTTGTGGCCGTGGGCATTGCTCTGGCCATCGGCATTCTCCTCGGCGCGTTGGCAGGTTATTTCGGCGGATGGGCCGACCATGTCATCAGTCGTATCATTGAAGTCCTCCTCACCATTCCCACCTTTTTCCTCATCATCGCGATCATTGCCTTTCTTCCCCCCAGCATCTACAACATCATGGTGGTGATCGGCCTGACAGGATGGACCGGGGTAGCCCGCTTTGTGCGCGCTGAATTTTTCAAGTTGAAGCGACTGGATTTCATCATGGCGTCCAAGGCGCTGGGAGCATCGCACGGACGCATCATCTTCGTGCACATGCTCCCCAATGCCATGGCGCCCGTACTCGTTTCCGCCGTGTTCGGGATCGCGGGAGCTATCCTCACGGAATCCAGTCTCAGTTTTCTGGGCTTCGGGGTCCCGCCGCCAACCCCCAGTTGGGGAGACATCCTTTCCCAGAGCCGCGACTACATCGAGTTCGCCTGGTGGCTGACGGTCTTCCCCGGCTTTGCGATTTTCCTTAGCATTACCGCTTACAATCTGGTAGGAGAAGGATTGCGCGACGCCATGGATCCGAAGCTTTTTCAATAATCCCGGGCGCCCGTTTCAGGCGGATGCCCATGAGACCCGAAGCAGCACAGGGAAGGCGCCTTCTTCTGCTTTGCGGTCTCTTTTTTTCCGACTCGAGGGCAGAGCTCTGAAGGGCGTTTGAAAATGGTGCAGAGAAAAGCGATGCTCTATCCGGTTTTGGATGAAACACCAAGCGTATTCACCGTCAGTGGACTCAATGCCCGCATCAAGGGCCTCCTCGAATCCAACTACCCGCTGATCTGGGTGAAAGGCGAAATATCCAATTTTCGTGTGCCTCCCTCCGGCCATTACTATTTCACCCTGAAAGACGACCAGAGCCAGATCCGGGCAGTCTTTTTCCGTGCACAGCAGCGCCACCTGCGCTTTGTTCCCGAATCGGGGCTGGAGGTGCTGTGCCAGGCGCGATTGAGCGTCTACGAGCCCCGGGGGGAGTATCAGCTCATCATTGAAGTCATGGAACCGCAGGGGCTGGGAGCCCTGCAGCTGGCCTTCGAACAGCTCAAGAAGAAGCTTGAAGCGGAAGGTTTGTTCGACCCCAAAGTGAAGCGGGCCATCTCCCCCTGTCCCCAGCGCATCGCCATTGTCACCTCCCCTACCGGGGCCGCCGTCAGAGACATCCTCAAGGTCCTGCAGCGGAGCGCCTGCCCATTATCCATCACCCTTTTGCCGGTGCGCGTGCAGGGGCAGGAAGCGGCAGGGGAAATCGCTACGGCCCTGGAGACCGCCAATCGCCTGGCGGAGGATTTTAACTGGGATGTCATCATCGTGGGGCGGGGAGGCGGAAGCATCGAGGATCTCTGGCCGTTCAATGAAGAAATTGTGGCCCGGGCCATAGCGGCTTCACGTGTCCCCACCATTTCGGCGGTAGGCCACGAGATCGACTTCACCATCTCCGATTTGGTGGCCGACCTGAGAGTGCCCACGCCTACCGCCGCCGCAGAATGGATCGTTGCCCGGCTGGACCGACTCCACCGGGATCTCTCTCAGGTCCGGGACCGAATGCTGCAGGCTGCAGTCCAAAAGGTTTCAGGATATGGGCAGCAGCTGGGCTTTCTGGAAAAAAGACTGGTCCATCCCAAGAGAAGACTGGCGGATTTGCGACTCTTCATCGATGACCGCCTGGAACGTCTTCAACTGGCCTTGAGTCGCCGACTGGAGAAGCTCCGGACCATGCATGCTCATCTGAGCGAAAGAATGGGGCGGGCGCATCCCTCCAGGGATATCCAGGCCTATCGGGCGATCCTGGACCGGCAGCGCCGGGAGCTCATCCTGCACGGACAAAAGATTGTGGACGGGCAGCGTTTCAGGCTGCAGAACGCGGTAGGGCAGCTGGAAAGCCTGAGCCCCCTGGGAGTTTTGGCACGCGGCTACTCCATCACGTACCGCATGCCCGAAAAGAAGGTCCTCCGCAGAGCCGCTGAGGTCAGCCCCGGGCAGGAGGTGCTGGTGCAGCTTGGGGAAGGACATCTGGAATGCCGGGTGCAGAAGATTTTGGAATGACGGAATGATGATTACCGCGTGAAGCGGACACATGAGGATATGCCGTGGCAAAGAAAAAAAGCGAAGCGTTTGAAGATGCTCTGAAGAAGCTCCAGGCCATCGTGGAAAAATTGGAGCGAGGGGACCTTCCCCTGGAAGAAGCGATGGATTCCTTCACCGAAGGCATAAAGCTTGCCCAGTATTGTCATCAGAAGCTTGAAGAAGCCGAAAACAAGGTGCAGATGCTGGTGAAGGACCCCCAGGGCAATTGGGGGACGACTCCCTTCGAAACGGGCGAGGAAAAGTCCCCTGACGAATGAAACGGAAAGGGCCGAGTGAATGCTTCCACCGTCAAAAGTGTGGAAAGTGATATAAATGAATGATAAATTAAAATAATTATACGACTTTCGCCCATGAACGGACAAAGCGAACATGAAAGACTTCGATCTAAAGCGCTACCTGACAGAGCGCAAGCAACAGGTTGATGCGGCCCTGGAACAGTGGTTCCCCGTCCCCACCGGTCTTCAAAAGAGTGTCCTCGAAGCATCTCGTTACAGCCTCTTTGCAGGAGGTAAAAGGCTGCGCCCCATTCTTTGCCTGGCTGCTGCAGAAGTGGTTGGAGGGACACTCGATGCGGTCATGCCCGTCGCCTGTGCTCTGGAAATGATCCACACCTATTCTCTCATCCACGATGATTTGCCCGCCATGGACAACGACGATTTCAGGCGCGGCAAGCCCACCTGCCACAAGGCCTTTGGAGAGGCCATGGCCGTGCTGGCCGGAGACACTCTCCTGACGGAGGCTTTCGGGGTCATCGTGGACGGCTCGGCATCGGGAGACTGCCCCGGAGACAGGCTCGTCAAGGTCATCGGAATCCTTGTGCGGGCGGCCGGCTACCGGGGAATGATCGGGGGGCAGGTCATCGACCTGGAGAGCGAAAACCAGACTGTGGATTTGGCAACGGTGGAATATATGCACATCCACAAGACCGGCGCACTGCTTTCGGCGTCCCTGGAAACGGGCGCCCTGCTGGGGGGCGGCACGCCAGACCAGATTTCCACTCTCAAGCACTACGGTCACCATTTCGGTCTGGCTTTCCAGATCACCGACGATATTTTGGATGAAGAAGGCGACGCGGAGCTCATGGGAAAGACACCGGGCTCCGATATGGCCAAGAACAAGAAGACTTACCCGGTGCTCCTGGGAATGACGCGCTCCAAGGAGGCGGCTCGTGAGCATGTGGAAGAGGCAATGAGGGCGCTCACCGATTTTGATGAAAAGGCGGAACCTTTGAGAGCTATCGCTCAATACCTTCTGGTCCGAAAAGCCTGACAGGGGAGAGGTTGAAATTTGAACGATCAAGAAGCCAAGACATTGCTTTCGCAGATCGACTGCCCATCGCAATTGAAGAATCTATCCATTCTGCAATTGCAGCAACTGGCGGAAGAAGTTCGTAAGAAGATCATTTGTACTGTCTCTGAAAACGGCGGCCATCTGGCCCCAAACCTCGGTGTGGTGGAGCTCACCATCGCCCTGCATTATGTCTTCGACACAGCCGCCGACCGCATCATCTGGGATGTGGGACATCAGGCTTACACACATAAACTGCTCACCGGCCGGAGATCACAATTTCACACCCTGCGCCAATACCAGGGGATCAGCGGCTTTCCCAAACGATCCGAAAGTAAATTCGACGCCTTTGGAACGGGCCATTCCGGGACATCCATCTCGGCCGCTCTGGGAATCAGTGTCGCCAAGGACTTGAAGAAGAGCCCGCACCGGGCCATCGCCGTCATCGGCGACGGCAGCATGACGGGGGGAATGGCTTTCGAAGCCCTCAACCATGCGGGAGATGTGAACAAAAACCTCATCGTCGTCCTCAACGACAACGAAATGTCCATTTCTCCCAATGTGGGGGCGCTCTCTTCCTTCCTGAGCCGCAAGCTTTCCAACAAGACTCTCATCAACCTGAAAAAGGATGTGGAAAACTTCCTTAAGTCCATTCCAGGACTGGGTCCGAACATCATCCAGATCCTCAAGCGCAGCGAAGATTCCCTCATGACACTGCTCACGCCGGGGATGCTTTTTCAGGCCCTGGATTTTCATTACATCGGCCCCATCAAGGGGCATCGTCTGGACCGCCTCATCGAAACCTTCGAAACCGTGCGTCACATCCAGGGGCCCGTCCTCATCCATGTCATGACCCAGAAGGGCAAAGGCTACCAACCGGCGGAATGCGACCCCACCAGCTTTCACGGTGCCGGGTCTTTCGACATTTCTACGGGCAAAAGCTGCAGTCCTTCTCCCGACGGAGTGTGCGCTCCTTCCTATACGAAGGTCTTCGGCGATTCCATCGTACAGCTGGCG
>DAIQOB010000042.1:0-11719 GCA_036788075.1 Syntrophobacteraceae bacterium | reverse complement strand
ATCCATTTTGCCGCCAACGCCTACGTGGAAGAATCCACGCGCCTGCCCGAAATGTACTTCGACAACAACGTGGGGGGGACCGTCGCGCTCCTCAAAGCCATGAAGCGGGCTGGAACCCGGCGCCTGGTTTTTTCCAGTTCCTGCGCCACTTACGGGAATGCCAAGACCCCGACCATTCGGGAGGACCACCCCCAGGAGCCCACCAATCCCTACGGCCTTTCCAAGCTCATGTGTGAGCAGGTGATCAAAACCGTGGCTCCGGTGGTGGGAATCCGCTTTGCCGCCCTCCGCTATTTCAATGTCATCGGAAACGACCCCGAGGGCGAAATCTACGAAAGACACGAGCCTGAAACCCACGTGCTGCCGAACCTCATGAAGGCCGCCCAGACGGGAGCCCCCTTTTTCCTGTTCGGGACCGACCACCCGACGGCCGACGGCACCGCCGTTCGTGACTATGTGTACGTCATGGACCTGGGTGCCGCGCACATCAAGGCCCTCGATGTCCTGGAGGGGCAGGAGCGCCTCATTTCCAACGTGGGCCGCGGAGCGGGCGTTTCGGTTCGGGAGCTGGTGGGCACGGTGGAAGAAGCGCTGGGAACGAAGGTGAACGTGACGGAAAAACCCATCCGTCCCGGTGACCCGCCGGAGCTGGTGGCGGACAATGGACACCTCAAAACCTGGTTTTCCCACACCTTCAAGAGCGTGGGAGAGGTCGTGGCGGACCTTGCGGGGGCTTTGAAGCATTGAGTGAGTGCGGCAGAGGTGATCATCGGCCAGAGCAGGGGTAGGGTGCCTATTACGCACCACCCGTACCGAAGAAACGCTTGAGTCAACAATGGTGCGTGAAATCTACCGTTTACTCTAAATGACGGAATATAAGGGTGGGCTCTTGCCCACCCAGCAATTTTTTCAGCACAAGATGGCGGGCAAAGGCCCGCCCTGTATCAATACCCTCGTTGTCCTATGGAGTCCCGGAACTTGCGACAAGTCTACCGGTTCAACAGATCCATATAACGCCGGATGGTCGGCAGATTGCCCATAAAATGGTGTGAGAGCAGCTCCTGGTATAGCGGGGCCCGGGGATAGGACAGTCGAAAAAGGGTGACGGTTTTCCGATCGCTGTCGTAAAGTACCGAATTGGCCATGGGAACGTCGTCGCGGTAGGGTCCGCCGACACTTCCGGCTTTGATCCAGTAGCGGGACTGCGGATTGAGGTGAATCGTCAGGGAATCATCGTTTGCCGGGCGGTATACTCTGACGTCTTCAAACCGGGGCAGGCGAGACATTTCAGGGAGTTCATAAACGGCGGGGATGTGATCGTGGCCGCTGAAGATGAGGCGCCGGGAAAAATTCTTCCAGGCGGGGAGGCACTCGACGAGGGCCGTCTCATCCAGGTAGTCGAAATGTTCGATGGTCGGACTTTCGCCTGCCTCGGGCAGGCTGAAGGGGCTGTGGTGGGTGACGATGAAGTCTTCTCCCTCCAGAAAGAGGGGCAGATACGACAGGTAGTCCATTGCGCCCTCTACGGTGGAGAGGAGTCCTGAATTGTAGGCTGTCGCCTGCATGCGGTCCAGCTGAGTGGGATAATCCGTGAAGCGGCCGGCCACCAGCAGGTCATGATTTCCCGCCACTGTGGGAAATCCTAGGGAGCGCATCCGTTTCAAAGTGCGGTCTCCGAAGGGGAGCCAGCCCACCAGGTCTCCCAGGCAGTAGACGGCATCCACTTTGAGGTGGTTCAGGTGCTTGAGACATGCTTCGAGAGCGTAATGATTTCCGTGAATGTCTCCCATGAAATAGACGCGCATACCAAGCCTCCGAAAGCCTTTCAAAACCAGGACGATGGGTATTTGCCATCGCAACCCGAGAGAGAAATTTCAGGCAGCCGACAAAAGTCCCGTTGAGTTCTATTGAACCACGAAGAACACGGAGAACATGAAGGGAGGCGGTGAAATCCTGGTGAAAACATTTCATTGCTTCTTCGTGCCCTTCGTGGTGGATAGGTCGAAGACCATTTATTTCGGTACTGGTGCGCTCTTCACTACCCTGCCAGTTCGACCACCTTGTTCACCAGCTTCTCGATCCCCTGGGCCACCTCCTTGATGCCCGGGCCAAGCATGTAGGCGGGTGTCGTGACGATCTTGTGGTTTTTGTCCACATGAATCATGTCCACGGTGCAGGTGTGGTGACGCCCGCCCATGGTCTCGATTCCCTGAGCGGTCCCTGCGTCGTTCCCTATCGTGACTTCGGGTTGTTTGTCCGCAAGGGCCTTGGTGATGGTAGCCGGTGCGATGCAAATGGCGCCGACGGGTTTGCCCGCCATGGTCATCTCTTGAAGCAGGCGCTCCACTTCCGGGTGGACTGTGGCGTCGGGGCCCTTGAAGGCGAAATCGCTCAGATTTTTAGCTGCACCGAACCCGCCGGGGAGGATCAGACCGTCTATGTCGGAGGCCTTTACATCTTTCAGATCCTGGATCGCACCACGGGCGATGCGCGCGGATTCCACCAGAACATTGCGCTTTTCTCCAGTCTCCTGCTGGGTGAGATGGTTGATGACGTGGTACTGATCCGTATTGGGGGCCATGCAAACGGCTTGGGCTCCAGCGCGGTCCAGAGCCAGCAGGGTCAGAACAGCCTCGTGAATTTCCGACCCATCAAAAACGCCACAACCCGACAGAAGCACTCCTATCTTTTTGGACATCGCTCTCTCCTTCCTTCTGTTTATAAGACTTGCGCTCCGTTACACATTCGTCCATAAAATCATAGTGGATTCCAACAATCAACGGTACAATCCATACCTGCGAACACGAGACGTTGGGTGTAAAGTTCTTTTACAACTAAAGCTCAATAGGCATAAGTTTCCAAATTAACTATTTTTTAATGACAATCAACAGAAGTATCGCCCGCTTGATGTTGGAAAACTTTACATTCAGTGAGCGAGAAAGCATCTGGTTTCACAGGATCATTCGAGGATTTTCTGCACCTTTTTGAAGTAAATATCAGCGATATTAAATAGTTAAATTTTAGTGCACCTGTGTGTCGGTGCATGGCAGGTGTATTGCTATATATTTCAATCGTATATCTTTTGAAGGAATTGAATGAGGGAGAGGAAGATCCGACGATATCTCTTGATGAATTCTTCCTCAGAATACGGCAATTTCAGCCACCTCAAAGTAAATATGTCGCTAATATTTATAGCAGTTTATATTGAAATTCATCCAGCTACAGATCTGTCCATAGGGATGAAAAGAGGTGTCACATGCAGTCTGGTTTATATTCAAAGGATTCCATCCCTTGAATTGAATGCATAAATACCCCCGTAGATGAGGAGAAAAGCCATGAAGCGTAAAATCATATTGTTGGTAGTCTTGTCTTCTCTTTCCTTCCTCGTATCGTGTGCCACCGTAAAGGATCGTGTCTCGGAATCAGCCTTTCAGGCGGAGAATTTGCCTGTGAGGGAATTGAAAATTCTCGTTGCGTCGGATGGAAGCTACACCAGGGAAGAAATCGACGTCATCCTGCGGGAATCCTCACGCGTATTTGAGGAACAGGTGGGAATACGATTTGTTCCAGTCCGGTACATGTCCCTCCATTGGGAAAAGCGGGATGTGCTGTCCATGCTCGAAAAAATCTACTATTCCACCGACGCTCAGGGATTCGATATGGCCATCGGCTTCTCCCGATGGACCCCCGGAGAATTCCTGGTGAGAAACCTGGTCGGGTCCTGGGAAGGCTGTATCGATGACACCTACCGGCGTTATATCATCGTGAAGAACCTCAACAAACACACGCTTCTCCATGAGGTGGCGCATGCCTTCATCTTCGAAAACACTCACAGCGCAAATGGACTGATGATGCCCATGACTTTTCAGGTCCTTCCCTTTGTCCCCATAAGTGTGCAGAGTCTTTACCTGGCGGAAGAGGACAGGAGGGAAGTCCTAGTGAACAAGTGGCGGGAGTTTTCCGAGATCCCTGTCATCGCATCCCGAGAGCATACTCTACACGCCGATTCGCAGGCCAGGAGTGCGATGTAGGGACACCGGACGGGATCCGGGCGGCTCTGCGGCGTTATTTGACCTCACGACATAACAGGAAGTTGACCGCCTTCATGGTCATGACCACCTGACCGCGCTGATTGAGAGTTTCACAGAAGGTGTGGAGGATGCCGCGGTCGGGTTTAGAACGCGACCGTTTGGCATCGGTGACTGTCAGGCGAATGGAGAGCGAGTCGCCGGGCCGGACGGGTTCCAGCCACCGCAGTTCGTCCACCCCGGGCGATCCCAGGCTGGCGACATGCGACAGGTAATGGTCCGCGAAAAGGCGCATCATGAGTCCCGCCGTATGCCACCCGCTGGCGATGAGGCCCCCGTAAACGGATTTTGCCGCGGCTACCGGGTCCGTATGGAAGGGCTGCGGGTCGAAGCGTCGGGAGAAGGAGATGACTTCCTCCTCCTGAACGTCAATGGAGCCGAATTCATAAACCGCTCCTGAAATATAATCCTCGAAATAACGATCCTCGATGGGCGTAGCGAATGTTGCTGCTTTCATAAAGCTCCTTCCTGAAATTCCTCGTATTTTGTCCAACTGCCTGTAACGCCTATCATCTACGGTGCACCAAGCCTGGCAGGGTACGCACATGCTCATTGCTGCTGCCTCAACGGATTCTCTTCATGCCAAAGAAAATCAGAATCCATGCAGATCCAAACTTTTTGGACCCCGGTTTTCACCGGGGAGATGTCAAGGCAGCAACATTGTGGCTCATGCTCCCCCACCATCGAAGGGCGGCGCATTGCTTTCTTCTGTCTTGGTATCACATTTCGGTGGCTGACAGTATAGGTTGTGTTTGAGTTTGACTTCCTCGTAGTGCGACCATTTCAAAACGAGCCAGTACCCGATGCTCATGGCCAGGACCAACGCTGCCGTCGACCAGATGTAATCCGAGCTGATCTTGTTGAAATCCAGAATGATGACCTTACGGGCAATGGCCATGAGGGCGGTGGCCATGACGATCTTGACGTGAATGACATCATCCTGGAGATAGACCGTGATATTGATGAAAATTTCTATGGCGATCAAGACGGCCATAAACGCACCGAAGGTGTCCAGGATATCGCCGATGGTGAGCATCATGAAGGGGGGATCCATGAGATGGGAGTAGAGAACCCAGGCGACATCGAGGACTCCCCACAGGATCACCAGCGTCATCAGGACGGCCAACAGTCGAACGGCCAGGCGGATGATGCCCTTCAGCCAGAGAATCAACGGTTCCTGGGTGGAATAGATTTCGTTCATGGCATTTTTTCTCCTTTGTCGATGGAAACCCTGCCGACCTTGAAGCTTAGCAAGAATTGCCTCGTCATGCAATTCAAGAGGAATCTCTTCCTTCGCTCGCCATACCAGGAAAGTCGCAGAAGACGGGTAAAGGAATCGTTGACGGAAGGTTTTCCCTCTTGTTCTGTTCACAATGCGGTTGCAAGAAGTTTCGATTTCCCGCATAAACAAGAAAAGTGCCGATGGATGAAAGGCACGGAATATCCGCAGAAGGCCATTCTGAAGAAGAGAGGCTCTCACCGTGAAACATGCCGACAGCGAGGCCCCGCCCTTGTGGCGTTTTGTTTCCCTGACTGATTACGAGAAGCCGCCCGAGCCGACCGGTGAAAAAGTGCGACGGGGCCTTTTGGGGCTTTGGGACCGTCTTTTTTCGGAGGAAGGCCCTGAGGGTTCGGGAGGAGATGCAGAGCTCAAACGCAGGAATGAAGACTTACTGCAGTCCCTCGTGGTTGCACCGGAGTGGCAGCAGGCGGTTCCGGCTCTCGAGGACGTTTTGCACGATTGGGTGGAGACTGGTGGGGGAAACAGCCCCCTGAAGGCTGTTTTGAATCCGCCGTACAGTGGGGTCCGGCAAATAGCTTCTCTTTGGGCCGCCCAAAGGAACTGGCGGGTGATCGAGCCACCCGGGACCGGACGGTTGCTGGCTGGCGAGGCGCAATGGCTCCAAGACCTTGATAGCTCCGATGAATCCCCCTGGCTTATCCCTGCGCTGGAAGGGTGGTACCTGCGTCACTTCACTGCTCTGGCGGTCGTACGGGAATTCCTGGAAGTGCTTCTGTCCCGTAGTCACCTCACTCTCGTCTGCTGTGACAGCTGGGCCTGGGCCTACCTGGCCAAGACCGTGCACCTGGACAGCATCTTACCCTCCCCCCTGATCCCCGCTGCTTTCAATGGGGAGCGCCTCAACCGGTGGTTCCAGGCACTCACCCGCTTCGGATGGGATCGGCCTTGTGCTTTCCGGCAGGCAAACAGCGAGAAATTCGTTTTGTCTCCTGAGGACGCCGGAGAGGACCAGCATCAGCCGGAAATGTCGGATTTTCTGGATCGTCTGGCTGCCTACAGCCTGGGGATACCCGGCGTTGCCTGGGCACTCTGGCGGTACAGCCTGGGCTTTCTGGAAATGGAGGAACGGGAGACGAAGGTCGCAAGTTGCCGGGGTCCTACAATATGGTTGCAGCCTTGGACGGCACTGGACCTGCCCGGTGTCCCTCAGCGCAACCGTGGCCGGTCTGCCTTTGTCCTGCACACCCTTCTTTTGCACAATGGGGCGGCGGCGGAGCTCTTGCCTGAGCTTTTGCCGAATATGGGCCGCCAGGTTCTTCCGGTGCTGCATGATCTTCATGCTGCGGGTATCGTGGAGCAGCAGCACAGTGTGTGGAGGGTGACCGCTCTTGGTTATCCAGCGGTCCGAGCATTCCTGAAAGATGAGGGCTATCTGGTGGATGCCCTTTGAGGGGACGGTATGGAAACTCATCCGAGCGTACTGAAAGTCTTGAGGGATTTTCAGCAGATCAATTTTGTGCGTATTACATTTATTGTCGTGGGGACCTGGCTGTTCATTCGCCTGGAAAAGCACCTTGCGGAATGGCTGAGCCGTCGTTTGGGCGGGAGATTCCGCCTCCAGATTTTGCCGTTAGTTCCGGTGCTGCGAGTGATCGCCCTCATTGTGGCCCTGGTGCTCATTGTTCCTCATGTCATCGAACCCACCATGCAAAATTTTGTGGCCATCATAGGGACCACGACTCTTGCTCTGGCTTTCGCCCTCAAGGACTATGTCAGCAGCATCATCGGCGGGATTGTGGCCATTTACGAGCGTCCTTACCGGCCAGGGGATTGGGTACGGATCGGTGAGGCCTACGGCGAGGTGCAATCGGTGGGCCTGCGGGCCTTGCGCCTGGTCACTCCTGACGATACCACGGTGGTCATCCCTCACCTCAAGTTTTGGACGACCAGTATCTTCAACGCCAACGACGGCAGGCGGGACCTTCAATGCGTCGGCCATTTCTTCCTGGACCCCCATCATGACGGTATGAAAGTCCGGGAAAAACTGTACGATGTGGCCCTGACGAGCCCTTACCTCAACATGGCCCGCCCCGTCGTCGTGGTGGTGCAAGAGGAGGAATGGGTCACCCATTACCGCATCCGGGCCTATCCCATCGACAGCAGGGACCAATTCCAGTTCATCAGCGACCTGACACTGAGGGGCAAGGAGGCCCTGACGGCCATGGGGGTCACCATGGGATGGCGGCCTACTCTCGTGGGTCGATTGCCCAGGGATTGCCCTCCTCTTGCAAAGGGGCATGGGAGGAGTTCTTCGGTCAATTCGTGATCGAACATCATGATGAGGGCACTGCCATGTTCTTCAAGACTCAATCCTGTCGACTTCTGGCAGACCCTGAGGGGCCTGCCGCCGAACGCTATGCTCACTATGACGCTTTCCTGGACCACAATCACCGGGCGCTTCGCATCCTGTCCGAGCTGGAGCTGCTGGACCGTGGTGCGGGGCTGGCGACACTGGCGTCCATTCAGCGGCGGACACAAAATCTCCTGAAAGAGGTGCAAGGCCTTGTCTCTTCTCTGTGCGGACTGGCCGGCAACCGTTACGGGGAGCTGCTCCAGGTCTTCGACAACGTGGAGCGGGAGCTCGAGCCTCTCATGGAGCGGCGGCGGCCTGCTCTCGAAGGGCCGCTGACGCTGCCGTTTTCGGAGCTCAGGCCCGACCACATTCTCCTGGCCGGCTCCAAATCGGTCAACCTGGCGCGAACCCGCAACGAGCTGGGGCTGCCCGCTCCCGACGGATTTGTGGTGACAACCGCTGGCTTCGACCTCTTCCTGCGGGAGAACCGGATGTTGGAGGCCATCGACGCCATGCTGGCCGAGCTCGACCCGGACAGGGCGGAAAGCTGGGAGGCCTGCCGCCTGATTCAGGAAAGGATTCAGGAAGCCCCTCTGCCTGAAAGATTGTTGCAGGCCCTCGAACGGGAATACGATGACCTGGTTTCCCGCCAGGGCGGCGTACCCGGAATCGCCATGCGCAGCAGCGCCGTCGGAGAGGACACGGAGGCCTCTTTTGCCGGTCAGTACTCCAGTGTGCTCGGGGTGGACCGGGAACAGATGGCCTCGGCTTACCGGACCGTGCTGGCCAGCAAATACACGCCGCGCGCCATCATCTACAGGCTGCGCTACGGGCTTCCCGATGCAGCAACCCCCATGGCCGTTGCCGCCGTGGTCATGGTCCGGGCGAAGGCCAGCGGGGTGCTCTATACGGTGGATCCGTCCCGTCCCGCCTCCGGGCAGTCGCGCATCGACGCCGCCCTTGGGCTGGGTGAACAGGTGGTCGGCGGCTCCGCCTCCCCCGACGTTTTCCACGTCGATCGGCAGGCGCTTCAGATTGTCCATCGCTCCATCGAAGCCAGGGAGCGGGACGTCGGGGAGAGGGATCTTCAGCCGGCCATTCCCGATGAAACCGCCCTTTCCCTGGTGGAGTACGGCCTCAGGATGGAGGCTCATTTCGGATCGGTCCAGGATGTCGAATGGGCCGAGGACGAGAGGGGGCAGCTTTTCATCCTGCAGACCCGCCCTCTGGGCATGGCTGCCGTAGGGGAAAGACAGGCCTCCATCGATGTCTCCGGATTGAGGCTGCTCTTTTCTGCCGGGCAGACGGCTTCACCGGGACAGGTGTCGGGAAGGGCGGTTCATGCCAGGTCGGATCTCAAACCGGAGGCTACGGAAGACGCCATTCTGGTCTCGCGGACAGCGGGGCCGGACCTGGCAGCCTTCATGGGTCGGCTGCGCGGGCTGGTGACAGACCTGGGCGGGGCGGCCAGCCACCTGGCCTCGGTGGCGCGGGAATACAATGTGCCGGCACTCATGGGAGCGCGGGAGGCTACAGCACTCATTGCCGACGGCGAGGAGATCACCCTGCTGGCGGGCGAAGGCAAAGTCTACCGCGGGCTTGTGCCGGAGCTGGCGAGGAAGCTGCCGGGTGGAGGCAACGACGAGGAGCACGGTCCCATCGGCAGGCACCTTCGTGAAGTGCTCCGGCGAATCTCCCCGCTGAACCTGACCGACCCCAAAGCGCCCGAGTTTGCGCCCGGGGGGTGCCGGACTCTCCATGACCTGATCCGCTTTGCCCATGAAAAGGCCATGGAGGAAATGTTCAGCCTGTCGGAACTAGCCGACGCATCCATCGTTTCCCGCAAAATGAGCGCCAACATCCCCCTGTCCCTCTATTTCATCGACCTGGGCGGTGGACTGGCATCGGGGCTGACCACCTGCGATGAGATCCGGCCGGAGCACATCCGGTCCAAGCCCATGGCCGCCCTGTGGCGTGGCCTGACCCACCCCGGCATCACCTGGTCCGGGGCCGTGGCTATGAATGCGCGCAACTTCATGGCCCTCATGGCGGGGAGCATCGACCCCGAAAATGCATCGCCGCCCGAAGTCGATTCCTATGCCCTCATTTCCAGTGACTACATGAACCTCAGCGTGAAGTTCGGCTACCACTATTCGAACCTCGACGCCCTATGTTCGGATGCCCCTGACGCCAATTCCATTGCACTCCAGTTTTCCGGTGGAGCCGGAACGGGCATGGGAAAGGCCCTGCGCATCGAATTTCTGTCCAATGTGCTGCGGCGGCTGGGCTATGAAGTGGAAGTGCGGGGCGACATGTTGCAGTCGGGTCTCAAGGGGCTCGACTGTCCTGACATGGAGGAGCTGCTCGATCAGACGGGGCGCCTCCTTGGCTGCAGCCGCCTCCTGGATCTTGCCATTCCTACCCAGGCCGAGGTCCAGTCCCTCACGGAGCTTTTTTTCAACGGGGAGTACGATTTCCTGGGCCGCTCGGAAGCGCGCCTTCCCGGTTTCTACGCCTCGGTGGGCGAATGGTCGCGCGCCGCATTCGAAGGGCACGAGGTGATTGTTCAGGACGGATCCAGCATGACGGGGACGGTATCCTGTTCTCTGCATTCTGTCCTGAGCACCGTGCTGGGCGGTCGATACCGAAAGTTCATGGAGAACAGGCAGGCCCTTCACTATTACCCGGTGGCTGTGGTGCGGGACAGTCGCTTTGGGGACGGCAGCATCCGGGTGGATGTCCGCATCCGGGGCGGCTGTGTGGACCTTGCTGCCGGTCTGGCTTTCGGGCTGGCCAACGTGGGCAACAACTTCGTGCTGGCGGTAGACGCCGTGGCGGGAGAGCTGCAGCTGCTGGAATTCGTCAACAACACCCGATCCTTTCAAAAGCGCGTTCCAGTGGAGATCCCAGTGGACGGATGGCTGACGCTGGAAGTAACCGTCTCCGGATGCGACGTCACAGGCTTACTCGATGGTCGGCCTTGCCTGCAGTTCACGGCGCCGCGCCCGGTTGAGGGCTATGTGGGTCTTTGGAGCAAGGGCGATACGACGGTCTACTTCCGGGGGCTGGAACTGGAGAAGGCCGGGGAGACGGAGCGTTCACGCCCCCCAGAGAAAAGGTGAGCATTCCGGCAGGCGATTCGAAGAAGGTTTAAAGCGATACCGAATAAACGCCTCCCGGCTGCGGTCGAGACGCGACGATATCGGCAATGCGGGAGGCAACGGCGGTCGGCGCTGCCAGCTGTCCCTCGCGGTGCAGGCGGAGGAAGCGGTCCACTTGGGGGAAATCAGCCGGGCTCGCTGCGCGGACCTCCGTCTGCATGGCGGTGTCCATGACGCCGGGATTGATGCTGATGGCGCGGACAGGGTGCGGGCGGAGGTCCTGTTCCAGGGCGACGGAGCGAACATAGTTTTCCAGCGCCGCCTTGCAGGCGCAGTACAGGGACCAGCCGGCATAGCCCTTTGCCGCAGCGCCGCTGGAGATGTTGACAAAGGTTTTGGGGCAGGCGGCGTCCTGGAACGACGACACGAAGGCGCGGGCGAAGAGGATGGCCGACACGATGTTGATGTTCAGGGTCCGGGTCACCATGTCTGCCGATGCATGTTCGACGGGGCCTACGGGGCCAAGGACCGCCGCATTCCCGATTGCGACGACCTCGGAAAGGTCCGCCCTGGCGATGGATTCGAAAGAGCGGGCAAAGATGTCGGCCGAAGCCGTCGGGTCCGAGAGATCGACAGGAACGCTGAATGGATGGGGTGCGGTGCGCGAGAACTCCAGAACGCTCCAGCCTTGTGCGAGGTAAACGTCGCACAGGGCGCGTCCGAGACCGCGCGAGCCGCCGGTGATGATCGCCAGTCGCAATTTAACCCTCCTTTCGGGATAAAGACTCCAAAGCCCCACCGCCCTGTCGCTTCGGCCCGTCCTGCACCCCCAACGTTGTTGAGTTAAGCTCTGATCGCCATTCCGGCGAAAGCCGGAATCCAGGCAAATGCATACATTTTGGACCCCGGTTTTCACCGGGGTGACGTCAAGTCG
>DAIQOB010000041.1:0-11935 GCA_036788075.1 Syntrophobacteraceae bacterium | reverse complement strand
CCAGGAAACGGCCATTTTTATCCTCGCACGGTAGCAGACGGCGGACAGGGGCTACCTCGGTACTGGCCCCAAGTAAAGACAGAGCGATCCAAACGGATCACTTCAAGTGGTTATAGCCGGCAGGGTCAAAGGAGCCCGTCTTCCGATATGCGTAGACGATCATCGCCAGCCCAACGGCCACTTCGGTGGCGGCCACCGCCAATATGAAGAATACACAGGCCTGACCTTCCAGCTGGCCCCAGCGCAGCGCGGAACCCACAAAAGCGATGCCCGCCGCGTTCAGCATGATTTCCACTCCAAGTACGATCATGACCAGGTTGCGACGTGTTACCGCACAAAAGGCACCCATCACAAAAAGGAGTCCTGCCAGCAATAGAACATGGCCGAAAGGAACGATCCTCATGGCTCCTCCGTCCCTCCTGTCTCTTTTCTCTTTCCCAGGTGTAAAGCGCCGATGATGGCCACCAGCAGCAGCAGAGACACGATCTCGATGGACAGCCAGTGGCGCTGAAAAAGGTACTTCCCGAGCTCCACGGGGGTGGCCATGGCCGTCTGGAGGGGGAATTCGCTTCCCGGAGCCGTGTAAACTACCACGGCACCCAGGGCAAGATATAAAATTCCGCAAAGGGCGGCTGGAAGCCATTGCCCCCGGGGAGGCATACGCTCCTCGATGGACTCCATTTTGACCATCATGATGATGAAGAGAAAGAGCACCATGATGGCTCCCGCATAGACGATCACCTCCAGCGCCGCCAGGAGCGGGGCTCCCAGCAGGTAGAACAGCAGGGCGCTTCCAAAAAAGGAAAACACCAGATAAATGACCGCATGCACCAGGTTGCGCTGCGTGATGGCTATACCCGTCGTGGTGACAATGGCTACGGCCAAAACATAAAACAGGCATGTATAAAGCGTCATGTCAAACCCGCCGTGGCAGTTTCTGTCAGGGTAGATTGGTCTTGATATCCACAGGGGGATCCTCCCTGAAATGCTCCCCCTTGCCGCCCAATGCCGTTACCACCCCTGCAACCTTGTAAAAATTGTATTCCTTGTCCTTGCCCTGATGAGAAACCAGAAGATCTTCCTTCTCGTACACAAGCTTCAGAATCTCTCGTTCACAGGTTTCAAAGAATGGTGAGAGCTGGATGGCAGAGGTGGGGCAGGCCTCTTCGCAAAGACCGCAATAAATACAGCGCGCAAAGTTGATGCGAAACCACGCGGCATAGCGCCGACCGTCTTCCCGTTCCGCCGATTGCATGGAAATACAGCTCACCGGGCACACAGCAGAACACAGGTAACAGGCCACGCAGCGCTCTTCACCGTCCGGATCCCGCGTCAGGATGATGCGGGCACGGCTGCGCGCCGGCAGGACCCGTTTGTATTCCGGATACTCTTCGGTGATGGGCTTCCGGAACAGGTGCATGAATGTTGTGGCGAAGCCGCTCGCCAGCGCTTTGACCGCCTCCAGTGCCGATGCCATAGATTCTCTACTTTCTTTCGGACTAAATCAAGATCATCGCACCCGTCACGACAATGTTCACGAGGGCCAGGGGAATGAGGACTTTCCAGCCCAAAGCCATCAGCTGATCATACCGTAGCCTGGGCAGTGTTCCCCTTATCCAGATCATGATCAACGCTACCAAGAGTATTTTGATGCAAAACCAGGCAGGGCCGGGAAGAAAAGGACCGCTCCAGCCCCCCAGGAACAGAACGGCCACGAGCGCCCCCAACACCTGCATGTTGACGTATTCTCCCAGGAAAAAGAGACCGAACCGTATCCCGCTGTATTCCGTGTGATAGCCGGCTCCCAGTTCATTCTCCGCTTCGGGAAGGTCGAAAGGAATGCGCTTGCTCTCGGCCATGGCGCTGATGACAAAAATGAGGAAGGCCAAGGGCTGCACAAGAATGAAGGGATAGTCCTCCTGAGCGCGCACAATGTCCACGAGGCTGAAGGAGCGCGCCAGCATGACCACCGGGACGAGGGACAGTCCCAAGGACAATTCGTAGCTGATCATCTGGGCCGCACCGCGTATCCCGCCCAGGAGACTGTACTTGGAATTGGAAGCCCAACCTCCCAGGGCGATCCCGTAGACCCCGAGGGACGAAAGGGCGAAGACGAAAAGCAGTCCAATGTTGAGATCCGAAATGACCATGGGGATCCGCTTCCCCAGGAAGCTCAGATCCCCGCCGAAGGGAATGACGGCAAACATGAGGAGTGCGGTGACCGTGACGACGGCAGGTGCCAGGAGAAAAATGACCCGATCGGCTCCATCCGGAATCGTGTCCTCCTTGGTGAGCATCTTGATCATGTCGGCGATGGGCTGCAGGAGTCCATACCGGCCAGCTCGATTGGGACCGTAGCGGACCTGCAAACGGGCCAGGAACTTGCGCTCCAGCCACACAAGATAAGCCGCCGCAAGCAGCAGGAACACTAAAACAGCTCCCAGCTTGACCATCAGAATGAGAAAACCGAGGATCCAAGTCAACATGGTTTCGCCGTATTCCTCACTTTAATCCTTTATCAGCGTCACTCTGAGCACGTCAGCGTCTTCAGCGTCCCATCCATGGTATCATTCGAACTCACGCCCCTGCCTTCTATCGGTCGATGTCCGGCAGGATATAGTCCACGGAGCCGATGACGGCAATGAGGTCCGCGATACTCTCCCCCACTGCCAGTTGAGGCATGACCTGCACGTTGGCAAACCCCGGCCCGCGGATGCGCATGCGGTAGGCGGCGCCAAGACCGTCGCTCACCACGTAGTAACCCTGCTCTCCCCTGGGGATTTCACAGGACATGTATGCCTCCCCCCTGGGTATTTTGGGGCCGCGGGTCACATTGACGAAGTGGTGGATGAGACTTTCGATGTCCTGGAGCATGTCCGTACGCTTGGGAATGACATATCGGTAATCGTCCGTCATGGTGTGCCCCGACGGCATATTCGCTGCAGCCTGTTCAATGATTCTGAGGCTCTGCCGCATTTCTTCCACCCGCACGAGATAACGGGCGTAGCAGTCTCCGCCCTCGGCCGTGGGGACCTCGAACTGGAAGTTTTCATAGCCCGAGTAGGGCATTTTTTTCCGCAAATCCCATTCCAGGCCGCATGCTCGCAGGTTCGGACCGGTCACTCCCCAGTCCATGGCGTCTTCCAGGGAAATGCGCCCAATTCCCATGGTGCGCGCCTTGAAGATGGGGTTTTCCCGTATGAGGCGCTCGTATTCCTGGAGCCTGGAAGGGAAGATCTTCACGAATTGATCCACCGCCTCCTTCCAGCCATCGGGCAGATCTGCGGCGACGCCTCCCAGCCGGAACCAGGACGGGTGCAGCCTTCCCCCCGTGATGAGCTCCACGATATCGAGAATCATCTCCCTTTCCCGAAAGGCATAAAAATTGGGCGTCATCGCCCCCACGTCATGAGCATACGTGGCAAACCAAACGAGATGGTTGCTCAAGCGAAAAAGCTCGCTCAGCATGACCCGGATGACCTGAGCCCGCTCGGGCACCTGGATGTCCGCCAATGCCTCGACGGCCAGAACATAGGGGAGATCGTTGGCCGCCCCGGCGAGGTAATCCACTCGAGCGCAGTACGGGATGAACTGGTGCCAGCTTTGACGCTCTCCGATCTTCTCCACGCCGCGGTGATGATAGCCGAGATCCATGTCCAGGCCGATGATCTCCTCGCCTTCAAGAGCGACCACATACCGAAGGAGCCCATGAGTGCTGACGTGGTGAGGCCCCATGTTCAAAACCAGCCGATGTTCCCCGTCATCCTGCTTCACGTAGACCCCGCCATCGAGGGGCTGGCATTTCCTGGCATCCTCCAAGGTGTAGGGAGACATTTCGGTGGCGCGTCCGGCGTATGACTTCCTCAGTGGATGTCCCTCCCAGTCATGGGGCAGGAGAATGCGCCGCAGGTTCGGATGCCCCTCGAAGCGTATTCCGAACAGGTCGAAGACCTCACGTTCGTACCAGTTGGCCGAAGACCAGAGGTCTGTAACGCTTCGAGTGGTCGGGGCCTCACCATGGAGCGGCACCTTGATGCGAAGCTTGCTTGCAGCTTCAAAGGAAAGCAGGTGGTAGACGAGTGTGAAGTCAGGGTATCTATCCCGCTCATGGCGTGCGGATTCGTCGATGGCCGTGAGGTCGTCAAGGCGCAGGTACCTGGGAGCGGCTTCTGTCTTGAGAAAACGCAGCACGTCTTTGAGACGCTCCTCCCTCACCTGGACCGTGAGCATGTCGGAGCTTTGAGGGGCCGGTTCCACCGCATCCCCGAATCGATCTTTCAAAGCATCGGCCAGCGACCTGTCGTGCTCATTCAGCTGGATGCGCCGCGCCGGCGGCGTCCACATGAGGTCCGTGCGGCTGTCCTGGAATTTCGGAGGTACGACCGAGCTGCCTCGTATGGGTATTCCCCCCATGCCCGGCCCCTGGGGATCCCGCGACTTGGTCAAACCGTCCACCCGCAGAGGCCTCTGGGTCCCCTGCGTTCCCCCCGGGAGGTGAAAAATGGATCGCGCGGGGCGCTCTTCGGCTGCAATCTTCTCCTGGAGCATCACCAGCCCTTGCATGACCGCCTCAGGACGCGGCGGGCAGCCGGGAATATAGATGTCCACCGGAAGGATCTGATCGACTCCCTGAACAACGCTGTAGACGTCGTACATCCCCCCACAGTTGGAACAGGACCCCATGGATATCACCCATTTGGGCTCTGCCATCTGTTCGTACAGGCGCAAAACGACCGGAGCGATCTTTTTGAAAACGGTGCCCGAAACGATCAATAGATCCGCCTGCCGGGGAGAAGCTCGCAGGACTTCCGCCCCGAAGCGCGCCAGATCATAACGGGATGTCAATGCTGTCGCCTCTTCCACGAAACAGCACGAGAGCCCGAAAAACATGGGCCAGAGACTGTACTTGCGTGCCCAGTTGACCAGGACATCGACACTGTCCAGGAACCGTTCGTTTATCCCTTCTTGCTGGTTGGTCCCCAATCAAGACCTCCGTTCTTCCAGATATACACGAGCCCGACGAGCAGCAGACCGATGAAAAACGTCATTTGCAGCCAGCCGGCCCAACCCAGCTCTTCGCAGGCGACAGCCCATGAAAAAATGTAGGCGCCCTCCACATCGAACACAAGAAAAAAGATTGCCACCAGGTAGAAGGGAACCGGGTAGCGCAGGCGTGCGCTCCCCGTGGGAATGATGCCGCTCTCGTAAGGCCTGGCCTTTTCCGCGGTCGGTTTCTTTTCCCCCAGCCAGGAGGCGATGAAAAGCTGGGAAGCCACAAACGCCAGGACTAAAACAGTAAATAGAGCCAGGCTGAATACGCCGGGCTCCCAGGGGGATAAAATCCCTTGGCAGGCAATCGGCTGCATGAACCCTCCTGAGACAGTACGGCACTTCCGCTCGGTCCGAAATTTGGAATCATTTATGAAAAGTATAGACTACAATCCCTTTGTCAATGAAAAAAACACTCCGCACAGCGCCAGCGACTTATCTTCTCTCTGGCTGAACCGTCAGGTGAATGGGCCAGATTCCCACCGGGAAGGGTTGTCGTGAGATTCTTTCATGTATATTATAACGCCCATGTATGAGTGGCTTCGACATCGGCTTCGGTGTTGAGCCAAATGTTTCAGGTATTTGAACACTGCCACAGAGCGCCCCATTAGAACCGCCCGAAAGTTTCAGTCCTGACATGGAGCAACATCACATGAGTGCCAAAAACACCGAGGCAGCTTCTCCGAAGCCCTGCAGTGCACCGGAAGCAAGCAGTGAGCAGCTTGCCACAGAGCTGATGAGAGTTTCTCTCATACTTCAGGAAGAAATGGCCGCGCACAGGAAAGCAGAAGCAGCCCTCAAGCACTCCCAGGAAATGTTTCAACTGGTCGTAGACAATATCCCCCAGGCCATTTTTTGGAAAGACCGGCAGGGTAACTATCAGGGTTGCAATCAGGCCTTTGCCGAGGACGCCGGAGTCGGTTCGCCGCAGGAGATCCCTGGGAAAACCGACTATGATCTTGCCTGGGGAAAAGCACAGGCTGATTTTTACCGGAAGATGGACGAGCGCATCATGGGGACGGACATCCCTGAATCGCACATCATCGCACCGCGGCTTCAGGGCAATGAAAAGCTCGCCATACTGGACACCAACAAGATCCCTTTACACGATGCCGATGGCAACGTGGTCGGTATGCTGGGGACTTACGAGAATCTTACGAATCGGAAGCACCTGGAAGAGCTTCTCGCCCGTGAGCGCCGGATCCTGGAGATGATCGCCACGGGCAGTCCGTTACAGGGAACACTCGATGCCCTTACGCAGATGACGGAAGAACTGGCCGTCGGCAGCTACAGTTCCATCCTCTTGACGGATCCGGGCAAAAAGCACCTGTTCCATGCTTCCGCCCCCAGCCTGCCGCAGGAATATCTTCAAGCGGTGGACGGGCTGGAAGTCGGGCCCCACAGTGGGTCTTGCGGCTCTGCAGCCCATTTCGGCAGCACGGTCACCGTCGAAGACACCTCAACCGACCCGCTCTGGACGGATTACCGCAGCCTGGCCGACCGGTTTGGACTGCGGTCGTGTTTTTCCATCCCCATCCTCGACAGCAGCGGTGGGGTCCTGGGCACCTTCGCCCTGTATCACCGCAAGCCCCATCGCCCTTCCGAAAAAGACCTCCGACTGGTCGAGGCAGCCGCGCACCTGGCCGGCATCGCCATCGAGCGGAAAAAATCGGAAGAAGCCATTCGTGAGAGTGAGGAAAAATACCGCAAACTCTTTGAAGAATCCCGGGATGCCATCGTCATCGTGACCCGGGAAGGGAAATTCATCGATATCAACCAGTCGTGCCTGGAGCTCTTCGGGTACACCCGTGATGAGATCATGTCGGAAAACATCACGGACCGCTATGTTTTTCCCGCCGACCGTGACAGGTATCGCGAGATCGTTGAAAAAGAAGGCTCCGTCAGGGACTACCCCCTGAGACTCCGAAAAAAGAACGGGGAACTGATGGACTGCTTGCTCACTTCCACCCTGAAGCACGCCAAAAACGGGAGTGTTCTGGGATACCAGGGAATTTTCCGGGATATCACGGAGCGTCTGAAAGCGGAGCGGGCACTGCGGGAGAGCGAAGCGCGTTATCGCGGCATTGTCGAAGACCAGACGGAGCTTATTTTCCGTTCTCTACCCGATCAAACCATCACGTTTGTCAATGAAGCCTTTTGCCGCTATTTCAATGGAAAACCGGAAGATTTCCTGGGGCGGAGCTTCATTGCGTTCATCGCGGAGGAAGACCGCGATAGAGTACAAGAGGAGCTTGCCTCTCTCAACAGGCGCAATCCGGTCGGCACCATGTCTTTCCGTGTCATGCGCCCCTGCGGCGAAACCAGCTGGCAGCAATGGACCAACCGCTTGATACACGGCAGTCAGAACAACCACGTGGAATTTCAGTCCGTGGGGAGGGACATTACGGAGCAAATCCAGATGGAAGCAGCCCTCCAAAAGACCGCTGAAAAAATCAAATTGTTTGCCTATTCCGTCTCTCACGATCTCAAGAGCCCGGCCGTGGGATTGTATGGGCTCACGAGCCTCCTGCTGAGGCAGTACGGCGCGCTGCTCGATGAAAAAGGCAACAACTACTGCCGGCAGATTCTCAAGGCTTCCGAACAAATCGCCGCCCTCGTCGAAAAGATCAATCTTTACATTTCCGGCAAGGAAGTCGCCCTTCTCATCGAAGACGTTCCTTTGAAGCACATCTTACAGATGATCAAGGATGAATTTTCTGCCCGCATGAGGAGCCGCAGCATCAGTTGGAAAGAGCCCGCAAATCCTCCCGTCGTCAGAGCCGACCGGCTGGGCCTGCTGCGTGTCCTGCGCAACCTCGTGGATAATGCTCTGAAATACGGAGGAGACGATTTGAATGAGATCGCTGTGGGGTATGATGTCTCCGATCAGTACCACATCCTCTCCGTCAGGGACAATGGGGTCGGAATCAGCCGGGAAGACAGTGAAAAAATCTTTGAGCTGTTCCAGCGCAACGATAAAACTCGCGGCATCGAGGGCTCCGGCCTGGGACTGGCCATCGTGAAAGAAATTGCGGAGCAGCACGGTGGAACGGTTTGCGTCCAGCCGGGTCCCACGGGAGGGAGTATTTTCCAGATTTCTCTTTCCAGAAGTCTGTGAGGCTTTCCCCCACGTTCAAAGCTCCGGGCAGAAATGGAGCAACCCTTCCCGCACGCGCCGGCGCAAACGCAAAAGGTCCTCCCAACTCTCCAGGGAGCTGCCACCCTGCCGAGGCGGCCAGAGCCCCAGCAGCTGAAGAGCTTCCAAGAGTTGAGGGCTGAGGCGGGAGGCGGATGAGTTGGTCAGCAGCCTGAGGCGATGATCCAGGGACCTGATGGACTCGAAGGCGGAAAGGATCGTCCCTGGAGCAAGCCCCCAGCCGGAGCCGCTAGTTTCCAGAACCCGTGGCAGTGCAGACCGGACGGAGCGCAGATCTGCAGAAGCATCCCGCCAACTCTCCGTCAGAAGAACCCCCTGCACCAGGAATTCGATGTCCGCCAGCCCTCCCGCCCCGAGTTTGAGGTCCACCCACTCCCCTCTTTCGTCGCTCCGCTCTCTTTGCATGCGCCCACGGAGATGGCAGATCCTGCTCCAGACGTCCTCTGGACTTCTTTGCCGGGTGCAGATCTCACGAGCCCGCCCCTCGATCCATCGCCCCAGCGTTTCATGACCTGCGATGTGCCGCACTCGCAGCAGGGCCTGGATTTCCCAGAGATCGGCCTGAGTGTCATAATATTCCGACCAGTTGCTGCGGGTGACGATAAGAGGCCCATAATTTCCCGTGGGCCGCAGGCGGGCGTCGACGGCATATCCCGGCCCTTCGTGCAGAGGGGTGCTGAGCATTCTCATGAAGCGTTGGGACAGGCGAACGATTTCCGGAGGGATCTGGTGCTGCGGTTCACCGGGCTGTGGATCGTAAACGAACACCAGATCGAGATCCGAAAGATAGCTCATCTCAGCGCTACCCAATTTTCCGAGACTCAGGACGCTCAGGGGCAGATCCTCGGGGAGCTGGAGATTATCCAGGATCCTCCTGTAAGTATGCCGTATGAAAAAATCAGCCAGTACGCTCAGCTCGTCCTCAAGGGCAGCATGATCCAGATCGCCTCGCAGGTCCGCCAGGATCAGCTGGATCTGTCGCTCGTTCTTCAGGCGCCGAAGCCATTCCAGACCTTCTTCGAGGTCCTTCGCCCGCTGGAGCAGTCTGGTACCCGTCGCCTCCCAGGCTGGAAAAAGCGGAAGGCCGCCCGCAACCGTCGCGACCCCCTCCACCAGGCTGGGATGGTGTGCCAGGAGCTCCGCCAGCAGTTCACTGACGGCCACCCCATGGCAGATATCCCGAAGCCAGGGCGCAGGAGCCTTAAAAACCTTTGCCAGCCCCGGCCGTTTGACGACCTGGCCGAAATACCGCTCCAGGCGCAGCAATACCTTTTCTCTCAGCTCAGGGATTCTCAAATCCCTGTAGTCATGGAGCACGCCGAGGACACACTCGCGCACGGGTGCGTTGAACCGTTTCAGATGCGTCTGGAGGCAGGTGTAAATTTCGTGTGAAAAGCTTTCTTCCGCCTTCTCCGCTGACGTTTCTCCACCTTCATCGCCGCCCTGCACCTGAGGATCCGCGCGTTCCTCTTCCGGTTGAAACAGGGCCATGAAATGTCCGTGCACGATGGTACAACAGGACTCCAGCCTGTTCAGAAATTCCTGTTCGTCCCCGTCGAAACCGAGAGCGAGGGAAAGCCTCCCTCTCGCCTCCTGGGATTGGGGAAGTTTTTGCGTCTGGCGGTTCTGATCCAACTGCACCCAGTGCTCCACTCGCCTGAGAAACCTGTAGGAATCTTCCAACTCCTCCACGACGGATGCCGGCAGGAGATTCAGCTCCTTCAAGCGCTCCAGGCCGCGCAGAGTATTGGCTTCATCCAGCTCGGGATGTCGTCCGCCGTAGACAAGCTGCATGGACTGCACCAGGAACTCGATTTCCCGGATCCCTCCCACCCCCAATTTCACATCGAACTGCTGCCAGCCTTTGCTGGGTCGCACGGCTTCTGCCAGGATGCGATCCCGCATGGCGCGCAGTTCGTCCAGAGCCTGAAAATCCAGGAACCGCCGAAAGACAAAGGGGCGGACTTCCTGCAGGAAGGCCATTCCGAGCGCCCTGTCCCCTGCGACGGGACGGGCTTTCAGGAGCATTTGACGCTCCCACGGGTGCCCGTGGTGCAGGTAGTGGTCGGCGGCAGCAGCCAGGGAGGGGACAAGGGGGCCGTCTTTCCCCTGGGGCCTCAACCGCATGTCCACTTCGAACACACGGTCTCCTCCGGTGCGATCGGAAAGGAGGCGAATCAGCCACTGGCAGAGGCGATTGAGCAGCACAGGGGCTTCGGCCACAAGAAGCCCGTCCCGATGTCGGGAGGCATAGAGGAAGATGAGATCCACATCCGAAACATAGTTGAGCTCCTGGCCCCCAAGCTTTCCCAGTCCCATGACGGTCAGTTGCAGATCATCCCTGAGCTGCAGCCAGGTGGCGATGCCTTCGTCGCCCGCCCACCACTGGGGGTGCGCCATGAGGATCTCGAGGCCCACCTGCAGCGCCACGCAGGCGAGATCGCTCACCTGAGACGTCGATTCCTCCAGAGATGCGAGTCCAAGGAGATCCCTTCCGCCAATCCTCAGGAAGTGCCTCTGTTTGAATTCACGAAAACAGGCCAGCAGGTGGGAAAAGGATTCGGGCTCACCGCAGGCATCCAGCAGGTCCTTGTAGAGCCCTGTCAGAGGATAGCGGCGGTAGAGATTTTTCCTGTTCCAGAGCCAGTCCACAGAATCGTGACTGCGGCGAATGAGAGTGGCCAGATATTGGGAGGATGCTTCGATGCGCTCGATCTCGTTCATGGGGAGCTATTTTCCTTTTTTTCGAAAAGTTTTAAGGGATTCAATTCGAGGGGAGAACGGCACTTTGCCCCATTTGAAGAAAACTTGCGCCCAACTGTACCAGGGTGTTGCAGCTCCTTGCGCGGACAAGCCTGTTTATCATAATATACTGCCCTCAAGAAGTGGAAACGGCGCGAAGTCGAGTGATTGAACGTTCATCGCGCCCGCCTGGTTTCTCAAGCATGGAACCCTTTGCAAGGAAACGACATGCAGACCGTCGGCATTATTCCAGCGAGATATGAATCGTCGCGCTTTCCCGTCAAGCCTCTGGCAGACATTCTGGGACACCCCGTGATCCAGCACGTGTACGAACGATCCAGGCAGGCTTCAGGACTGGACCGTCTCTTCGTGGCTACCGATGATGCACGCATCGCCAAGGCTGTGAAAACCTTCGGAGGTGAACCCATCCTCACCCGGAGCGACCACCCCAGCGGCACCGACCGTATTGCCGAAGCCAGCCGGCTGCTGAAACTTTCCGACGAGGACATCGTGGTGAATATTCAGGGGGATGAGCCCCTCGTGGAGCCCTCCATGATCCATCTCCTCATAAAGGCTTTGAAAGAAGCCCCGGAATGTCCCATGGCAACCCTGGGCTTCGAGACCTGCGATCCGGGGGAGTATCTGGACCCCAATGTCGTCAAAATCGTGAGGGACACCGGAGGGAAGGCCCTGTATTTTTCCCGTGCTCCCCTCCCCCACCGCCGCGACACGGGAGCAGCGCCTTTTTTTTTCCTGAAGCACCTGGGGTTCTACGCCTATCGCAATGCCTTCCTCCAGACCTTCACGCAACTCTCCCCCGGAAAATATGAAGCAGAAGAAAAACTGGAACAGCTCCGTGCACTGGAACACGGGTTTTGCATCCAGGTCGCCCTGTCACCCGTCGAAACCCACGGGATAGACACCCCCGAGGACCTGAAAAAACTGCGCGAGCGGATGGGGCGTTGAGGTTGGTATTATAACAAATCC
>DAIQOB010000040.1:2908-12008 GCA_036788075.1 Syntrophobacteraceae bacterium | reverse complement strand
CCCACCTGAACGACGGGTGGCAGGGGGGAAAAAGCGAATGAAGCTCATGGGGCCTGAACAGACAGCAATGTTGATGGCTTAACCAACTTTTGTCATTCCGGTAAAAGCCGGAATCCAAGAAAATGAAGATGTTCTGGACCCCGGAATGACGTCAAGTCACCATCCTTCTGAACAGACAGAGCAACAGGAAAGGGGAAGATCTTTGGCCGTGACCATGGAACGTCTTGAAAAACAGGTTCAATTCATCATCGAAATTGACAAGCTGAAACAAGTCGTGAGGCAGACGTTGCTCACCGATGCCTCGCGCCTGGAAAATTCCGCGGAACATTCGTGGCACATTGCCGCCATGGCGATCCTCCTTCACGAATATGCGGCGGAGCGGGACATCGACGTCTTTCGCGTCGTGAAGATGCTGCTGATCCACGATCTCGTTGAAATCGACGCCGGAGACACGTACTGTTACGATATGGAGGGTCATGCGGACAAGGCTCAGAGGGAGCAGGCGGCGGCGGACCGTATCTTCAATATTCTACCTGCTGATCAGGCAGGTGAGGTGCGTGCGTTGTGGGATGAGTTCGAAATGGGACAGACCTGTGAATCGCGATTTGCCGCAGCTCTCGATCGCCTGCAGCCCTTGATCCACAATTACAGCACGGGTGGAAAGATGTGGCAGGAGCACGGAGTGAAGAAGGACCTGGTGGTCGCACGGAATCGGCACATGGAACTGGGCGCCCCGACGCTGTGGAAGTACGCTGCGAGGCTCATTGACGATGCGGTCGCCGGGAATATGCTCTGGGAGTGAGCAATGAAAGAGGCTGGTACATCTCGGCGAGACTCATAAACCTGGTCCGGCACGTTTTGAAGTCCCCCTTATGAAGGGGGATTGAGGGGGATGTGGCATGACATTCACACCCCCCTGCCCACCTCAAGGGGGGGAATCGTACTGTCCCATAGGATGAAAACTTTCGCCAACCTATATTAAACAGAGGAGATGATGATGGGTGCTGTTACGGTGGTGGCGCAGCTCAAAGCGAAAAAAGGGATGGAAGACCAGCTGAAACAGGAACTCCTGTCCATTGTGGAACCCTCCCGTTCCGATGCCGGGTGTCTGAATTATGATCTGCATCAGTCGCTGGAGGACACGTCTTCATTCCTTTTCTATGAGAACTGGAACGGCAGGGAAGCTTTGGACGCTCACCTGGGAACAGAGCACATAAAAGCATTCAGGGAAAGGGCTGAAGGCCTGCTGGCCGAGCCCACCCGGATCAGCCTGTGGGAAATGAAAAGCGAAAAGCGTTGAGCAGCAGGCTGAGGGCTGCAGGAATGTGGCGCAGCCTCAAGCATACAATGCTTCCCCGCAGGTCCTCTGGAAGCCCAGGCACCTTCTCGACAAACACCAAACGGAAGGGCAATCTACAGGAAGCGCGTACTCGCGCGAAGGTGGGAATTCATCGAACATTGCGACGGAAATTTTCAATATCATTGGTATTTCTACTGCTCTTTCCATGCTTGATGCTGTTGGTACTGCGTGTGGTTCCCCCGCCCTTCAGTGCATTCATGGCGGAACGATACATAGCCGGGATGCTGGAGGAGAAGAAGGGGAGAGGAATGCGTTACCATTGGGTGCCGCTGGATTCCATTTCTCGCCACGTCGCCCTTGCCGTTGTGGCGGCAGAAGATCAAAAGTTCCCCCGCCACTGGGGCTTTGATTTTCAATCCATCCGGCTGGCGCTGGAAGAGGGGGAGGCCGACGGGCAATATCGGGGTGCGAGCACCATCACCCAGCAGGTGGCCAAGAATCTTTTCTTATGGAACGGCAGGAGTCTCATCCGCAAAGGGCTGGAAGCCTTTCTGACGGTGTGGGTGGAAGTTTTGTGGCCTAAAAAGCGTATTTTGGAAACCTATCTCAACATTGCAGAGTTTGGAGAGGGAATTTACGGCGTCCAGGCGGCGGCGAAGGTTTTCTTCAAGAAGCAGGCTTCGCAGCTCAGCAGGCGGGAAGCCTCCCTGCTGGCCGCAGTCCTTCCAAACCCGGCAAAGTACAGAGTGCCGGCCCCAACCACCTATGTATTGAAACGATCCCTGTGGATTCAGAGGCAGATGAAAAACCTTGGGGATGCTTACCTGAGGAACGTCACACAGTGAACAGGGAACAATCAGGCGTAAAGGTGCTGGCTCTGACCTTTGGGGAGTTGACCACGGTCCTGCAGCAGCGTTACGGGAAGGGGGCTTATCACGCCGCTGCCCTGTATCGGGAAACCTTCAGGAGGGGCAGTACCTCGCTGGAGCATCTGCCGGAGTTTTCCCGATCTCAAACACTTGCCCGACAGCTGGAACGTGACCTGGAACTTCCTGCCTGCCGCATTGTCGCCCAGGAGGAAGATGGTGTTTTGAAGTTTGCGTCTGCCCTGTCGGATGGCGGCTGCATCGAGTCGGTCCTCATTCCTGCGCCGGGCCGAATGACGCTTTGCCTTTCATCCCAGGTGGGCTGTAGGATGGGCTGCAGGTTTTGCGCAACGGGGGAAATGGGGTTTGTGCGCAACCTGGAGCCTGAAGAAATCGTCTGGCAGCTCTTTGCCGCTCGGTTCCTCCTGGGGCGCAGCATCGACAACATCGTGTTCATGGGTATGGGAGAGCCCCTCGACAATTTCGAGGCCGTTCTGCAGGCCATGCATGTGCTGAACGACCAGCGCGGTTTCGATGTGGCTTACAGTCATATGACCCTGTCGACTTGCGGGCATGCCGACGGCATTCGAAGGCTGGGTGCACTGCACCTGCCGCAGCTTCGCCTTGCGGTCTCCCTGAACGCGGCCAATGATGCGCTTCGCAGCCGGCTCATGCCCATCAACACGAGGTATCCGCTGATCAGGCTGAAGGAGGAGCTGCAGGAATTTCCTCTCGGTAGAAAGGGCGTCCTGTTCATGGAATATGTCCTGCTCCGTGGGGTGAACGATTCCAGGGCTCATGCCCTGGAGGTGGTCCGCTACCTGGAGGACCTCCCGGTGCGCTTCAATGTGATTCCTTACAATGGAGGTGCTGCGTCGGTGTATGAACCGCCCTCCTGGGAGCACGTGCACCGGTTCTGCCGGTGGCTTGGGGAGGAAGGGATTTTTGTCTCTCTGCGTCGATCGCGCGGGGGAAATATTCGAGCGGGTTGCGGGCAGCTCGGCGCTTCACTCGCTGCAGGTGGATGTTCGGTTGAGGATGATGGGTTGTAACGACAACGACTGATGTGAGAAGGGGGAATTGCGTATGCTGGTCAAAAACTGGATGAGCAAAAATGTCATCACCATCGACATCGATGACTCCATGTCCCGTGCCATAAGCCTCGTCAAGGAGCACAAGGTCAACATGCTGCCCGTGATGAGCCGTGGGAAGCTGGCGGGCGTGGTGTCCGAAACAGATCTCAAGAGAGCTTCCGCCTCCGATGCCACCACGCTCGATGTTCATGAGCTCCTCTATCTCATGTCCAAGCTGAAGATCAAGGATATCATGACGAAGAATCCTGTCACCATTCCCGTCGATTATACTGTGGAAGAAGCTGCGGAGACCCTCATTCGAGAAAAGATTTCCGGGGCTCCCGTCGTGAACGAAAAGAACGAGCTGCAGGGAATCATTACCCGTGATGACCTCCTGAAGGTGCTGCTCGCTCTCAGCGGCTTTGGAAAGAAGGGGGTCCAGTTCGCGTTTCAGATCGAGGATCGTGCCGGCTCCATCCGGGATCTGACGGACACGGTCCGAGAATATGGGGGGCGCATTGCAAGTATTCTGGGATCTTACGAAGGCGTTCCGGCGGGCTTTCGAAAGGTCTACATCCGGGCCTACGACCTGGACCGCAGCCGTCTGCCCCAATTGAAAGAAGAGCTCAAGAAGCGTGCGACAATGCTTTACGCAGTGGATCACCGGGAAGACAAAAGAGAATTTTTCGTGTGACGGAACGACGAGATTCGGGTGGACAGGGGGGCGCAATGTTGCTGACTTGAGTACCTTAGCAAAAGTTTTCTAACAAAACAAACCGTTCGCCCTGCCTGTCGAAGGGCATGTCTGGTTGTGCCCTTCGACAGGCTCAGGGCGAACGGACAGCAAAACAAAATGTTGAAAAATATATGCTCATGTACTTAAATCCCGAGGAACGCTTCCTTCACTTCTTCGTTGTTCAGAAGCTCCGTTCCCGTACCTTCCAGGACGATTCTTCCATTGGTCAATACGTAGGCTCGATCGCAAATGGCCAGCGTTTGTTTGACATTCTGCTCCACCATGAGAATCGTCAAGCCTTCATCGTGAATCTGGCGCGCCAGGCGGAAAATATCCTGCGTCAGCAAAGGCGAAAGGCCCAGGGAGGGCTCGTCGAAGAGGATCATTTTGGGGCGGGACATGAGCCCACGGGCGATGGCGCACATCTGCTGCTCTCCTCCCGACATCGTTCCCGCCAGTTGCTTCTGCCGCTCGCGGAGCCGCGGGAACAGCTCCATGACCCATTCCATGGTCTCTTTCCGACGCCCCTTGGCTTCCGACCTCAGGGATCCCAGCTCCAAATTTTCGCGCACCGTCATTTCTGGGAAAAGCTGCCGTCCCTCGGGCACATGGGCGATGCCGAGGTCGATGATGTGGTGGGAAGGCACCTGGTCGATGCGCTGGCCGCCGAAGCGCAGGCCGCTGCAGGTGTGTTGGATGAGATTGGAAATCACCTCCATGATCGTAGATTTACCGGCTCCGTTGGCTCCCACCAGGACGACGAATTCCCCCGCTTCCACCTTGAAGGACACATCCCAGAGCACCTGGACGTCGCCGTAACCTGCATCGATATGTTCTACACGCAGCATATCTCTATTCCTTTCCCAGGTATGCTTCAATGACGGCATGGTCGTTGGCGACTTCCACGGGGGTTCCCCGGGCGATATCCTGGCCGTAATTGATGCAGAGCAGCCGATCGCAGATGTTCATGATGACGTGCATGATGTGCTCGACGATAATGATGGTGATGCCGGAATCACGGATTTTTCGGATGAGCTCGGCTCCCGCTGTCTGTTCCTGGGGAGTCAGCCCGGCCATGGTTTCATCCAGGAGCAGGAGCTCCGGGCCCGTAGCGAGGGCTCGTCCGATTTCGAGCCTCTTGCGGTCCCCGATGGTGAGGCCCTTCGCGGGATAATCCTTCTTCTTGAGCAGTTCGCAGAACTCCAGGACTTCCATGGCCTTGTCCATGGCTTCGCTCTTCTTGGCCGTTCGGTTGAAGGCCGAGGTCATGACATTTTCCAGGACAGACATACGTCGCAGCGGCTTGACCACCTGGAAAGTCCTCCCGACTCCCAGCTTGCAGATCTTCCATGTGGGAAGACCATTGATGGGGTCTCCTCGAAAAAGGATCTCCCCGGCGCTTGTGGGATAATAGCCTGTGATCAGATTGAAAACGGTTGTCTTCCCCGATCCGTTCGGCCCGATGAGTCCATAGATTTCGCCTTTTTCCACCTGGAAGCTCAAGTCGTTCACGGCAGTCAGGCCACCGAAGTGCTTGGTGAGATGACGTGTTTCGAAAAAGCTCATGATCAATTCCCGTCATTTGCTGGAAGCATTGGATTTTTCCTGGTCCACAGGCGCTGAATCTTTGGCCAGTCCCCCACGATGCCGTTGGCCATGTAGCGGATCACGAAGATGACCAGGAGCCCGAAAACCAGGACGTGGGATTCGCTCACCCAGGGCGGGAGCAAACCGAAAAAGGCGCTTCGGAAAGTCTCCTGCAAGAGGACCATGATGAACGCCCCTGTTGGTGGCCCCCACAGGGTTCCGACTCCTCCGATGATGGCTACAAGGATGGCCATGATGGACACGTCATGGAGGGAAAAGACCACATGGGGATCGATGAAGGCCATGTAGTTCATGTACAGGGCGCCCGCCAGTCCGGTGAAAAAAGAGCTCACCATGAGGGAAAGGCTCTTGTAGCGAAAGGCACTGATCCCCATGGCTTCGGCGGCATCCTGGTCTTCGCGGATGGCGACAAAGTAGTAGCCCCATTTGGACTGCATGATGCGATGAATGGCGTAGATACTCGCTCCAGCCAGGAAGAGCGCCAGGTAGTAGTAAGGAATTTTGCTTCGGAAGGTCTGAATGATGAGGATACCCTCCATGCCCTCGGTGAGACTCCGCCAGTCTGTTGCCACCAGGCGGAAGATTTCGCCGATGGCGATGGTGGCCAGGGCGAAATAGGGTCCCCGGAGCCGGAAGCAGATCCAGCCGATGACCAGCCCCACCAGCAGCGCCACAGGGCCTCCCAGCAGCATCCCCCACCACGCGGAGATCCCCAGCTTGGAAGCGCACAGGCCCGCTGTGTAGGCTCCCGTGCCGAAGAAGATGGCATGGCCGAAGGAAACCTGCCCGGTGTAGCCCGCCAGAAGGTTCCAGGCGGACCCGATGACGACCCACATGAGGGCGATGATGAAGATATGCCGATAGTAATCGGAGGGCACGACCATCGGGAAAGCGAGGAGAAGCACCATAACGATGAGCGTCGACCAGCGCGGTAATTTCATAAGTTTCCCCTCCTAAACTTTCGTCAAAGTCTTCAGTCCCCCGGGCAGGAAGATGAGGACGAGGAGGAAGATCACCATGGCGACAGCATCCTTCAAGGCCATGGAGATGTAGGTGGCTCCCAGCGATTCGGCGATCCCCAGCACGACGCCCCCCACAATGGCTCCCACGGTGCTTCCCATTCCGCCCAGCATGGTGATGACAAAGGCTTTCAGCGTGAAGGGGCCTCCGATATCCGGAAACAGGTAAAAAATGGGCAGCAGGAGTGTGCCCGCAGCGGCCACCAGGGCAGACCCCAACCCGTAGGTGAGGATGGTGATCCATTCGGCATTGATGCCCATGAGGATGGCGGCTTCCTTGTTTTGAGCCGTGGCGCGCACGGATTTGCCCAGATCGGTTTTCAGGAGAAAGAAAAAGAGGGCGGCGCTGAGGAGCACGGCGATGCCGAAGGCGACGATCATGGGAACATTGAAGGAAATGCCGGAGAGATAAAGGGTCGCATTGCTATAGACCGTCTTGACGGACCTGTAGTCGGAATGAAAGATGAATCGAATGATCTCCGTCAGGACCATGGCGAGGCCTACCGTCATGAGCACCTGGTTTTCCGGAAGGATGGAGTCCACCTTCAGGAGGGGATTCAAGAGATATTTCTGAATGAGGGCACCGAGGACGAAGAGAGCGGGCATGGCGATGAGCAGTGAGAAGTAGGGGTCCAGGTGCAGGTATTCATAGAGCATATAGGTGATGTACATGGCCACCATCATCAACTGGCCATGGGCCAGGTTGATGATCTTCATGACGCCCATGATCAGCGTCATCCCCAGTCCGATGAGGGCGTAGATCCCTCCGATGAGAATCCCTGACACGAGCGTTTGGATCAGGACGTCCATACGGTTCAATCCTCTCCTGCAAAGGGGAAAAGAACGCAGCGTCCTGTGCGCCGCCGGGTGCACAGGACGCTTGAAAGACCTCTATTTCCAGATTTTTTCCCAATCGATGGGAAAGACATAGGGTTTGGATGCGACTTCTCTGGGCCAGACGAGTTCCAGTTTGCCGCCGGACCATTGCACCAGGTAGGTGGGGAGTTTGTTCTGGTTGATCTTTTTGTCGTAGGAGATGAATTTCACCGGACCGAAAACGGTCTTTATGTCGGTGGCAGCGAGCGCCTCCCGCACGTCCTTGGCCTGGAGGGACTTGGCCCGCTTGAGGGTATCCGCCATGACGTAAGCCGCCGCATAGGCTTCGGCGCCGTGATATTCCGTCTCTTTGTTGTACTTTTTCACGAACTTTTCATAGTATTCCATCGCGCCGGGGTAGGGGAGCGTCTGGTACCAGAGGGTCGCCGAAAAAACCATCTCCGCTGCTTTCCCGGCGTTCTTGGCGAATTCGGGAAGGGTGAAGCCCGCTCCACCGCCGATGAAAGCCTTCGGCATGATACGCAGTTCCATGGATTGCGTCATGAGGAGTGCTGCATCCATGACATAGGAGATCATGTAGACCAGGTCCGGGTTGGCCTGTTTGACTTTAACCAGCAGCGGCTTGAAATCCATTCCGCCCTTGGAATACCCCTCCGACAGGACGACCTTGATTCCCATCCGGTCACAGGTTTCCTGAAAGCTCTTGGCCCCTCCGGAACCGAAGGCACTGTCTTCGAAGAGAATGGCGGCCGTTTGGGGCTTGACGACTTCCGTCAGGAAGGATTCCAATCCCGTAGGGTATTCACTGACCGCCTGGTTGAGGCGGAAAACATAATCCCAGTTCTGCTCCGTGATCTTGTCGGCCGATCCGGTATTCACGAGAAAGGGGAGGCTGTTCTGTTGGGCGACACCGGAAATGGCAAAGGTTTCCGAGCTTCCGTACCCGCCTCCCAGCATGACCACCTTGTCCTTGTTGATGAGCTTTTCGGCAGCCGAGCGGGCGACTTCGGGCTTTCCCGTGTCGTCTTCAAACAAGAATTCGAGCTTTTTCCCATTGATGCCGCCTGCCGCATTGATCTCTTCCAACGCCATCTCGAAAGAGTTCTTCTCGATCTCTCCAAACGCAGCCTGGCCTCCCGTGAGGGGCAGAATGATACCGACCCTGATGGTTTCTTCAGCCTGCGCCGGCGTCCAAGTCAGGGCAAGCGCCAAGAAAAAGACCGTCAACACAACTGCCAATCTTCTCATGTCATTCCTCCATTCATGGTTGTTGGACTGCATCAGGGGACTTCCTTCCGATGCGGGGTGACACACGCTTTGATTCGGGCCACCGCAGGGCGGCAGGGAGGATGGAAAGGGAGCGGGCGAGCAGCAGCAAGGTCATGAGCGGGTCAGGGAATCGTTTGCAGGACGTGCCCGGCGGATCGTTCGTGAACCCGTATCAAGGAGCATCTTATCTGAAGAAGGCAGCTCTGTGAAGTACAATGCGTTAAAAATGTTTCATAATGACAAAAAGGCAGGTTGAGGAGAACAGAGCGGCATGATAAAGAATGGTCGCATTCTCTTGCTTCAGAACTTGTATTTCTTGGAAACGGGGTGGCTGGAGCAAAAGGATTCTGCCCAAAGCTCAACGGGTGCGGAGGCTTCACCGAGGATGGATG
>DAIQOB010000040.1:0-2808 GCA_036788075.1 Syntrophobacteraceae bacterium | reverse complement strand
GAGTACTCCGTTAAGAATATTTGTATTTCCAATATGGTGGATGGCTTGCGCAAAGGGCTCTCGCTCTTCTCGGGACCGAGTCGTGCCGCCCTCATTTACGCCGTCGCCCCCAAGGATCCCATCCGCATCTACGATCCCCAGGACCTGCTTCGGGGACATGAGCCCAAGCTCCGGGAGTTATACCTGGATTCCGATGCCTGGCGGACCAGCACCTCTGTCACGGACAACATGAAACGACTTGGGCATATCTATCCCGAAAAAAATCTCCAGTTGACGGGCTTGGTTTCCTGCGGCGGGAGGAGCCATTCCATTTCCTACCAGATGTGGTTTACGGATCACCATCCCGACATGTGCTCGGTTGCCCCCACGGAGAAGTGGCTGGAATATGCGGCCTGGCTGCTTTCTCATGAATTTGCCAACGACTGCGCCTTTTATACCGGCACCTCGAGATATGCCCTGCGTGAATATGCCACGCACGCCGTCCGGGATTACGTCATGGATGAGCTGAATATCCTGCTGGGATGGGATACCTATTTCAGAGTCTTTCCCATCCTGGATGTCGTCCTGGAAATCTCCAAGACACTCGAGGAGGGGGCCTGGCCCCATGGGAAGCTCGTGTTTGTGCCCTCAACGGTCCTTTCTCAGATACACTTCCTGGTTCGCTTTCCACCCCTGGAGCAGCCCGGACTCCAGAATTTCAAGCATGTTCGAAAGCTCCTCGTGGCTGTGGAAAATTCCGAGCGCAAGCTGATTGCCGCGGGAAAGAGCATCGTGGGAATTGCCACGGGCGAATTGCCCCGTTGCCGCCTTACGGCGGATTTCAAAATGGGGTATGGATTCCTGAAGCTCGGGGGGCAGTCCATCTGCAGTTTTTCCGACGGGAGCTTCCATTCCACGACACGCAAGCCGAATCTCGTCCAATTGGAGGAAGCCCTTCTGGGCTTTCATTTCGATTCCTCATCTACGCACATTCTCTTCAAGATCGTCTCGGGTATCGTGCAGAAGGCAGGAGAGGAGAAGCACGGTTGCACCCTCGTCATCGACCTCAATGATCCTCCGCTGGAGATCCCCGGACAACCCCTGGAGCATCCCATTGATCTGCAGGAGCCGGCCTACCTGGAGCTCGCCAAGTCCCTCGCCAAAATCGACGGAGCGCTTCACATCGGAGCCGACCTGCACCTCTACGGCTTTGCCTGCCTCCTGGACGGGCTCGCCGTTCCCGGGGAAGACCGGTCGCGCGGAGCCCGGTACAACTCGGCACTCCGCTTTACAGCCAGGCAGGAGAACCTCATCGTGGTGGTTGTCTCGTCCGACAGGCCGGTTTCCATCCTGCAGAGTGGCATGGAGCTGAGTGCGCAGTGCGAGTGGAAAACCTTCGCGGAATGCGCCCTGAGTCCACCGACGCTGGAAGAATGGCTTCAGGAATAGTCGGCGCGTCGATCGTTCACAGAAGGCTGATGAGCATGCGTGTCGCTACGACCAGGAGCAGTATGGCAAAGACGCGTTTGAGTTTGGGAACCGGCAGGCTGTGCGCCAGCCGGACGCCGAGGGGCGCCGTGAGGACGCTGGTGACGACGATGCCCGCCAAGGCCGGTAAATAGACATATCCCAGGGAATAGGCAGGATAGCCCGGCAGGCCGGCAGAGTGCAACCCGTTGTAAATGAACCCTGCGGTCCCCGCGAGGGCGATGGGAAAACCGATGGCTGCGGAAGTTCCGATGGCCACGTGCACGGGCACGTTGCACCACATCATGAAAGGCACCGAGAGGGTGCCGCCGCCGATGCCCACCAGGCTGGAGACCGCTCCTATGACATTGCCCACACCGAACATCCCCAGGTTGCCGGGGATTTCCCGTGAGGGTTTCGGCTTACGGTCCGTCAGCATCTGAATGGCGACATAATAGAGAAAGACTACAAAGAATCCCTTGAGGAAATTGGTGGACAGACGGGCAGCAATGCAGGTCCCCAGGAAGGTCCCCACGAGGATTCCGGGTACGATCCGCTGAACGATGACCCAGCGCACCGCCCCTCTTTTGTGGTGTGCCCAAAAACTTGACACGGAAGTGAAGATGATGCTCGCCATGGATGTCCCGAGGGCCAGGTGCATGATGAATTCATGGGGAACCTTTTGCCAGGTCAGGGCAAAGACCAGCATGGGGACAATGACCAGCCCGCCGCCGATTCCCAGCAGTCCAGCAAGGACTCCGGCAATAAGCCCGAGGGCAACGTAGAGCAGAATGACGGTCAGCACGTGCAGCTCCTTTTTTCATATGCCAATGGGGTATGTCGAGGGGTTTGATATCATTTATCGCGTTGGAATAAAATACTTATTCATTGAGGAGCCTGAACCGTTGGAGACGATATCAGTGAATGCGGAGGGGGAAGAAAAAGGGTCGACGGGACCGCACCGGATAGAGATGGAGCGCTGGATCAGTTGTGCGCCGTTCGAGCGGCTGTTGCACCTGAGCATCGTCGACGCCGTGGATGGCCGGGCGACACTCACCATGCCGTTCCTGGTGGATTTCGCTCAAGGAAGTGGTCTCTTGCACGGCGGCGCCCTGGTGTCTCTCGCGGATACCGCGGTGGTCATGGCCATCAAAAGCCTTTTGCCCGAGGGAACCCATTTTGCGACCGTCTCCATGGATGTGAAGTTCCTGTATCCCGTGAAGCAGGGAAGGGTGACTGCGCGTGCCCAGGTCGCTCGTGGGGAGGGGCGGTCCATCGAAGGGCGGGCCATCCTTTACAATGAAGAAGAGCGGGTGGTCCTCGAATTTACATCACTCTTCAAAATCGCGCGGGACAGGCAGA
>DAIQOB010000039.1:0-12193 GCA_036788075.1 Syntrophobacteraceae bacterium | reverse complement strand
CCCATTGGTCCCCGTGGGCGGCTTTCTTGAGGGATCGTACAAGCTCTTCAACCCTGGGTGAAAAGCCCGGAGGCAAGTGCAGATAATGGGATGCTTCCGTCGCTCGGTCCGGCAGGAAAGGAGAAAGAACAGAGACGGCCGTGTATTTTATTCTCCTTTCCAGGGGGGCGCGAAGGGTGTAGGTCGCATCCTGAGATCTCCGTGCTCCCCCCGCCACGACATGGACCGGCTTGTCCAGGGCGAAGAGATACCGATTTCCATAAGGTTCCAGGTAGACCGTTTGATGCACGGGATCCCCTTCGGGGGGATTCGGGGCGGATTCCGATCTGAAGGTCTTCCCGACACTCCACGCGGAACCGTCGAAGGTATCCATGACGATGCCTCGCCAGTAAAGATCCCGCTCCTCTACCTGCGGCATTTCTGCCCGCAGGACCACCTGGTTGTTTTCTTGAATCTCCGAAACCTGTCCCAGGGTGACCGTATCCGTGAAACCTGTTCGGCTGACTTCCCTTTTCTGCAGAAAATTCAGGAGAGGATAGCTGGTTCGAGGGAGGATGATGAAAAAAACGGCCGTCAGGGGAAGGGCTATGCCGGAGATGAGAAGCGCATGGCGGGCCAGTTTCAGGACATTGTCCCAGGTGAGAAGGAGTCCTTCGCTTTGCGAGAAGCATGCGAGAAGCATGAGGGAAAAAGTGGCAAGCGTAACCAGGAGAAAGAAATAAACCAGGAAGACGGCGCTGAGGGACAAAAGGCTGGAACCGACCAGGAGGAACATGCAGAGAAGATAAACCTGCATGTAATCCCGAGATCGCTTTTCTTCCAGGAGCTTGACGGCCACGAGGAGAAGCAGTGCATTGAGGATGGGCTCAATGAGATAGGTCGCACTGATCCTTGAGAAGAAAAATCCGAGAATCCCGACCGAGCAGGCATTCAGCAGCCACCGCGGGATCTGAAAGGGGAGGGGGGAGGGCCTCCTGGAATCCAGGCAGGCAGCGAGAATCAGCAGGCCGGCAAACAGGAGTGCAGTGGCCTTCTCCACGTGCTGGATGACGGACGCATAGCCCGTGAGGGCGCATGCGTAGGTCGAAATTTTGAGGGTATCGTTAATCTTCACCATAAAGAGCGAGCTTTGTCAGGATTCTCAGCCGATGGGCGGCACTGAGGTCCGGTTTGAGGGTCTCTCCGTCCAGGTGGAGCCCCACAGGGGTGCGCGTCCGGAGCAGCTTGAGGATGGTGTAGGTTACACAGGAAACAGCGTGCTCGAGGTCTCTTTTTTCCATGCGGTCCATATCGATGATACAGTGCTCCCTCTCGATGGAAGAGAGCTCCTTTGTCTTCAGCAGACCCGTTTTCGCTGTGGATTTCCAGCTGATGTACTTGACCGGGTCTCCGGAAACGTAGTTTCTAATGGAGCGCAGGTCCTCCTCGAAACCCGCCAGGTCCGACAGGGCTTCCCCCTTGGATGGATTTTGGGAATGGCTTTGCCGTGCCAACCTGCATGCAACGGGTTGGGGGAATACCACGAGATCGACATTCAGCGGGATGGTCCGAAATCGCGTAAAAAAATTGAAGGGGAATACGGAAGAAAGGCGGAGATACTGTATGCTGCGCCGCCCTCGGCGCTGGAAGCGCAGCTGAAGACTTTCCTGCACGGTCGATCGGGCATTGATGAAGGGAATGAGGATTTCCCGGTCGTTCACGGTGATCCTGATGAGGAAAGCGGGCATGAGCTTTCGGCGATTCACCAGCCGCACCCTCACGGGTACGTTCGTACCTGCGTAGATCTCCCCGGGGAATTCCAGGGAGGCATCCACGGCATGCAGATTTCTACTGCCGAAGATGCCCGAGATCATCATGTAGCTCAGGAGCGCCGATGTCACGATATAGACGAGATTGTTTCCCGTATTCACGGCCGAGAAACCGATCAATAAAGTCAGGAGGATGTAGAGGAAGCCGGCCTTGTTGATCTGAATCACACGGGGACGGGAAGGTCTCGGAGTATCGATAGCAGGATCTCCTTTTTGCTCTCGCCGTCGTACTCCTCCCGGAAGAGCACCCGGTGAGGAATGACATACGGTGCCACTGCCTTGACATTTTCCGGAACGACGAAGTCTTTCCCCTGCAGGTAAGCATTGGCCTTGGCCGTTTGGATGAGGGCCAGGGCGCCGCGTGTGGAGAGTCCCGCCTGGATGAACGGATTATTGCGGGTGGCTCCGATGAGATCGAGGAAGTAGTCCAGCAGCTCGTCGGAAACTCTGATACCGTTCCGTATATACTCCTGAATCGCCAGAACTTCCGCTCCCTCCAGAATGGGCTCGATGGAGTAAATTTCCTTCCGCCTGCTGCCCCCCTTCAGGATCTCCCGTTCCGCAGCCCGCGGAGGGTAGCCGATGCTGATTTTCATCATGAAGCGATCGAGCTGGGACTCGGGGAGAGGAAACGTACCGAACTGCTCCCCAGGGTTCTGCGTGGCAATGACAAAGAAGGGGCGTGGAAGATCGTAGGTCCTCCCTTCGATGGTGACCTGCTTCTCACCCATGGCTTCCAGCAGGGCGCTCTGGGTCTTGGGGGTGGCTCGATTGATTTCATCCACCAGCACGATGTGGTTGAAGATGGGACCGGGGTGGAATTGAAACGAACTGCTGTTATTGTCAAAAATGGAAAGTCCCGTAATGTCCGACGGGAGCAGGTCGCTGGTGAACTGAATCCGGCCGAAGGAAAGGCCCAGAATCTTGGCGATGGCTATGGCAAGGGTTGTCTTTCCAAGACCGGGCATGTCCTCGATGAGCAGATGGCCTCGGGAGAAGACACACATGAGGGCAAGCCTCAAGGCGGCTTCCTTCCCGTGGATGTAGTTGGAGAGGAGTTTGATGGCTTCGTCAATCTTTCCACTTTCAACGGGCATCTTCTTCAAAGGCCATTCACTCCCGGCAGGTTCAACGGAATCTCAATCAGCGCTCCACGATGCGGACGGCGGGAGAATTTTCGTCTCGGGGAATCACCTCGCCGATGCGGTAGGCCGTCTGCCCCATGGCGTTGAGGAGTTCGATGATGTCCTGGGTATCCCTGGGCTCCGTGACGAGGATGTAACCGATTCCATTGTTGAACACATGGTACATTTCGTCGTCGGGAATACGGGCCTCTTCCTGCAGATAGTTGAAGATGGGAGGGACGTCCCAGGAGCCTTTGTAAATCATCGCCTGGCAGGCCCGGGGCAGGATGCGGGGAATATTGTCGTAAAAGCCGCCCCCCGTCACGTGTACCATCCCTGAAATGGAAAACTGGCGGAGGATTTTCATGACGGGCTCGACGTAAATGCGGGTGGGCTCCAGGAGTTCCTCAGCGGCCGTCCGGTTGCATTCACGGATCAGGCTGTCGGGATTGAGTTTGAGCTGATCGAAAACGACGCGGCGCACCAGGCTGTAGCCGTTGGAATGGAGGCCGCTCGAGGATATGCCGACGATGTCGTTGCCCACGTGGATCGTGGAGCCGTCGATGATCTGCCCGTTGTCCACCAGGCCCACGGAAAACCCGGCCATATCGTATTCGTCCGCTCCGTAGAAATCCGGCATTTCGGCCGTTTCTCCACCGATGAGGGAACAGCCGGCTTCCTTGCATCCCGCCACAATGCCCGTGATGAGCTGTTCCACCAGGTCCAGGTCCAATCGTCCCATGGCAAGATAGTCCAGGAAGAACAGGGGCCGCGCCCCCTGGACGATGATGTCGTTCACGCACATGGCCACCAGGTCGATCCCCACCGTATTGTGACGGTTGGACCAGAATGCCACTTTCAACTTCGTCCCGACGCCATCCGTTGAAGAAACCAGGACGGGCTTGTTCATCTCATGGCAGTTGATGGAATAAAGGCCGCCAAACCCCCCGATGTCCGTAATGACGCCGCTGTTAAAGGTGGTGCGCACCAGAGGCTTGATGCGTTTGACCAGTTCATTGGCCTTGTCCAGATCTACTCCGGCTTGCCGATACATGTGCATGCTCATGGATATCGAATTCCCCCCGCGAATTAAAAGTTTCTCAGTTGGAAAAATCTTCACTCCACATATAGCATGTATTCGCCTCAGCTCCAAAGACTCTGAAATAAATTGTTGTTTTTTGAGGCGCCATGGATGCTCAAATATCTGCAATACTTTATAAATCCTGAGTAGCTGCGCTTCGGGCTCTGCCTCCGACATGTCGAAGCATCGAGAGGCTATGGGTTGACAACACATGCCGGGGCAGTGCATAAAATCGAAATCGAGCCCACGCATGAGGATCTGGTGATCCATACCCAAAACACATGGATACAACTTCTCCATACTGAGAGGGAAAAAGAGGGCATTTATTGAAAGCGCGCCACTATATCTATTGCTTTTTAGTTGGCTTCATGGGGCTGGTCTCCATCGTTGTCTGCCTCCTGCTCTTCGATTTCTGGCTTTTTCTCCGCCTTCCCGCGAGCGCGGATCGGACCCTCCGGGAGATCATCGTTCGACCCGGCATGAATGTCACCGCTGTCGCGCGGCTCCTTCACGATGAAGGGATCATTTCCGACCCGCGGAAATTTTATTATCTATGCCGGTATCGCCAGGCAGGGCAGAGGCTGAAGGCGGGCGAATATGCCTTTTACGCCTTTTCCACTCCGGAGCAGGTCCTGGACCGGATTGTCGAGGGCAGAGTGGCGCTGCACCGCGTGACGGTGCCCGAAGGGTTTACTGTGCGGGAAATCGCGAGGACTTTAAACGAGAAAGGCCTGGCTTCCGAGGCAATGGTCATGCGGTATGCTGCAGACCCTGGTTGGATTCGATCCCTGGGAATCGAGAGTTCCAGCCTCGAGGGATATCTCTTCCCCGATACCTACCATTTCAACCGATCGCAGGGCGAAGAAGCCATGTTGAAGGCCATGGTGACTCAGTTCTGGCGCCGACTTCCAGCAGGATGGGAGCAGCGCTCCCATGAGCTGGGAATGACGCTCCATGAAATCGTGACACTGGCGTCCCTCGTGGAAAAAGAGGCCATAGTGGATGCGGAGCGGGCGCGCATCGCGGGAGTATTTTTCAATCGCCTGGGGCGCGGGATGCCCCTCCAGAGCGATCCCACGGCCGTTTACGATCTGGAGAATTTTTCCGGCCCGATCCTCTGGAGTCACCTGAAGCGGGAGAGCCCTTACAACACCTATCGCAACAAGGGATTGCCCCTGGGGCCCATCTGCAATCCCGGGAGCAAATCCATTCAGGCCGTCCTCCACGCCGAAAAGGTTCCATACCTGTACTTCGTGAGCAACAACGACGGGACGCACTCTTTTTCGGAGAACCTCCAGGAGCATTCCCAGGCTGTCTCTCGCTACCGGGAGCTGAGAAAGTCTGCCGCTTTCAGAGGGGAGAGCCCGGCGGGCGGCATGGAGCCTTCGAATCCGGGGACCGGCCCTGAAGCTCAGTCCAAACCGTAAATTCTCGAAAGGATCCATCCCATATGATGCATTCCGCGTCCGGTGAAGTGGTCAGTGTTGTGTTTGCGGCAGGCAAGGGGAGCCGCATGCTGGGGTTCCAGGGCAACAAGACCCTTCTTCCCCTCATTCCGAAAGGATCGCTCTACCAGGGCGATCGACCGCTTTTAGTGGAAGTTCTGAGAAACCTGCCTCCAGGGCCCAAAGGAGTCGTCGTGCATCATTGCGCTGCCGATGTGGAGGCGGCGACTGAAGGATTTGGAGCCTCCTACCTCCTGCAGCCGGTCACCAACGGAACGGGCGGTGCCCTGCTGGCTGCCCGGGTATTTCTCGAATCCGTGGATTCCCCCGCTGTTGTCATCACCATGGGGGATGTCCCCATGATCGCGCCGGCTACCTACACCAGGCTGGTGGACGGGCTCATGGAGCATGAGTTCATGGTGCTGGCCTTCGCTCCGGAGCAGAAGGGACAGTACGGCATGCTGGAAATGAACGAGGGCCGGGTCGAGCGCATTGTGGAATGGAAGTACTGGAAGAACTTTCCGTCCGCTGAACAGGAAAAACTGCAGTTTTGCAATGCGGGAGTCTACGCGGCCCGGCGTGAAACGTTGTTCCGCTACATGGACCGGATGGCGAGCCACCCCCACCGGGTGCGAAAGCAGCGTGGGGAGGAATGGGTCACCATCGATGAATACTTCCTGACGGACCTCGTGGAATGGATGGCCGCCGACGGGCTCTCCATCGGTGTGGTGGAAGCCCTCGAAGAGGAAGTCATGGGAGTGGACACTCCCGAAGCGCTGGAGCGGGCTCAAATCCTCTACGCCCGGAAGGCCGGCGGGTGAGGGCTCTTCAAATTTCCACTCTGTCCCGTGCATCAACAATCAGGCGAGGGCTCACCCAGCATCCGAAAAGGCCTTATGCCCAAACCCGATCAATCGCGACATCCACCCAGAGTTGGCCAAAAGTCCAGGAATCGCCTGCTCGACGAGGGCTGCGTCAAGGGAGCATAAAATCAGCTGCTCCCTCAATTGCATGTTCTATGCAAAAACTGTTCGGAACGTATTCTGAATCGCTCAGTGGGGTCGGGGCCTGGCTCAGTCAATCACTTCTTGAGTTTCTCCAGTTCCTCGGCCAACTTTTCTATGCCGGGAGACTCATTGATATCATGAACGTCCACGTATCGGATGACGCCCTTCTTGTCGATCATGAAGATCGCCCGCTCGGATGTTCCAGAAGATCTCAGCACGCCGTACTTCCTGGCCACCGCTCCATGCGGCCAGAAGTCGGACAGGACTGGGAACCAGACGCCGCCCATGTCTTTGATCCAGGCGTAAAGAGCCGGGATGTTATCCACGGTGATACCCAGCAGAATGGTGTCGTTCTCCTCAAAGAGCTGTTTAGCCTGATCATAATGAGGCCACTGCGCGGAACAGACCGGCGTGTAGCATGCCGGCACGAAAGAAATTACAACGTTCTTCCTGCCTTTGTACTGTCTTAAAGAGACCTTCTCTCCTGTGATGGATGGAAGGGTGAAATCAGGAGCCATGACTCCAGCTTTGAGCCCACCCGCGCTGTCTCGGGGCTTTATTTTGCCTACCTGATAAATCTTGTCCCCGAAATTGTCCGATCCCTTCTCGGCCGCATCACAGACTGCCAAACCCATAGAAACCAGCACTGCGCATCCCAAAATAGTCAACATTCTGGTGTGAAATCGAACGAGCATGCTCACCTCCTTCAGGAGACTCTCCAGGCAGCCCTATTCATTTGGGCTCCGTGGGGTACTTGGCGACGAACCAGCCAATCCATCCACCTTTCAGGGCATAAACGTTGTTGAAACCTTTCATACTGAGCTCTCGTCTCACCCGGAGACTTGTGGCCTCATTACTTCAGCTGCAATAGAGAACGATGGTCTTGTCCTTGGAATACTTGGCCGCCCAATTGTTCACATCGATGGGATTCTCACGCAGCGCCCCCTGGATTTTGATAGGGCTGGACCTGTAATCGTTGCCCGTTCTGACATCCAGTATGATGACGTCTGGATTCCCAAGGAGGGATTTCAATTCATCCTTGGTCATCAACTCGTTCTCTCCTGCATTGCACAACTGCCAGGTCACCATGAAAACAGCAAAAAATGCAATACCCGCTAGCCATTTTCGATTCATCGTCTTCTCCTTCGTCAAAAGCCGCCAGTCCTTTTCAATTTCCGGGCAGCGCCTCCCCTGGAGCAGCCCTTGTAGGGTGATCATCTCGAGCTCCATCTCATGTTTTCAGGGACTTGGAGGTCACCAGGATACCACGTTTCGTCATTCCGGCATGTTTTAAGCCGGAATCTAGAGCAGTGTATGGCTGGATTCAGGCTTAACGGTCACGAACACTGTGGTGTTCACCCCCATCCAATGAAATCCCCCCTGCCCCCCTTTGCCAAAGGGGGGAAACCCAACTCCTCCCCCTTTATCAAAGGAGGATGAAGGGGGACTTTCATAGAAAATATTTGTATCCCTGTGCACTCAAAAATGGAGAACGGCCATGATCCAATGGAATGATAATGGAATCGTGAGAGTAATGCATCCGATTTGTTGCGGTCTCGATGGGCACAAGGAGATGATTGCTGCCTCGCTGATCATCAACGGTATCTTTGTAAACAGTGGGATGAATTCTGGGAGTTTCAGGCTCTTACCATGGATCTCATTCGAAAGATCGATTCTGTTCTATCGGATTTCTTCGGCGTATCAGCGAAGCGTCCGGCCGAGCTATCGTTGCAGAGGTCGCCCTGTCGAAAGAGCTTTTCAGAACCGATAGTGCCCTTGCTTCCCAGGCGGGTCTTTGTGCGGGGAACGTCGAAAGTGCGGGGAAACGCCATAGCGGCAGAAGTCCGGTGAGAAAACATCACCTCAAGACCATCATGACTGAAGCGGCCCGGGCGGCTACCAAATTGAAGAACCCGGGAAGGGGGGCGTGTGTCCTTCGTCGATAGCGAAAACAGTGCTTCTTGAAAGCAATTCAATGAAAATAAAAGAAATAATGATTATATGAATACTGTAAGATATGAGGTAACGATATGCGACATGAGAGAATTGATCACCTCAAATTGTTTAAAGGGAGGAGATCTTATGGAAGATCAGAAGAAAAAACGGTGTTTCCATCAGAGCAAGAGCTACTCAGATGGCTCTGAAATTTGCAGCACTGCAGAATGCAAGGTTTGTAACGATGGACAATGGCAAGCCGCGGATGAAGACCGTTCCAGGGAGTCGACACCAAGTCTTGCTTATTTTTACCACTGATAGAATCGATCCAACCGTGCTGGGAATCGGGAGTAACTCCCGGATCTCTGAAGCATTGGTACTGTATGAAAGGGAAGTAAAATGGAAGAACAGAAGTGTAGCTATGAAGGACGAAAATATCCAAATGGATCTGAACTTTGCGATTCACTAAGATGCATGGTTTGCAAGGAGGGTACGTGGCAGGTGACGTGGCTGTCCACCTTCGGTCCATGATCGAATGATCGGAGGGGTTGATTTGCTTTTTAGACTTGTCTGATTCAAATCGAACTCTCGGATGGTAAGTGCGGGAAAGTTGTGTGGGCACGGATCTTCTGTTCATATCTTTCCCGCCTAACAGCCGCAACGTCGCCCCGGGCCGATACCGGCTGGCGACGAGCACAGCACGCTCCGCTATTTGGGCTTCCAAAATTCTATGCCTTATTCCGTGCCAACGGTTCGGCAAAGTACACCACTCGTGTTCTTGGGCTTAGATAGTTGTAGATTTCGGCCGGCAGTTTGCCCGGGTGGATGCTCTTGACGATCGAAAGATCGGGATCGTCTTCCATCTCGATGATCAGGGCCTCATTCCTGGGGATGCTGCTGTCATAGAGCAGGATGCCCGGACGCAGTGAGTTGGTCGAATTTACGGAGACGACAAGGCCAACACTGCCATTGGAGAGTTCGACGATTGTCCCCGGCGGGTACACACCGACGCTTCGAACCAGCAGTGCGACGATTTCCTTGTCTAGCTGAACGATTTGGTTTCGAAACATACAAGAGAGGGCCTGATAAGGCGTCAGTGACGTGCTCGGGTCCGCCTTGTTGCAGTGGTTGTCATACGTGTTGACGACAGATGCCAGCCTAACCAGGTGAGGCACTTCACTTCCGATCAGGCGATCAGGATATCCGGTCCCATCGAGCGCCTCATGATGATTGCGGATGATTTCCAGTGATTCGGGTGGAAAACTGGGAACCCGTGCATTGATGATTTCTACACCGTACTGCGTGTGGAACTGAACCAGCTTAAGCTCGGCCAGCGTCAAGGACTGGTTCTTTCGCAGGATCTTCTTGGGTATCCGTTGCTTGCCAAGGTCGTGGAATATCAGACCCAAGCCGAGCTTTCGAAGGGAGTCGGCATCGAGGCCCCATTCGCGGCCGAGCAAGAGACCGAGCACGGTCACGTTGAGGGCATGGTAAAAAATGTTTTCCATTCCCTCCTCAGTATTCATGAGATGGACGACGACGTCCTTATCGGCGATGAGTGTCCGCACCAGTTCACCTATGAACTGATGCGCCTCGGCGACGACCTCTTTGGATGCCGTGTCCAGGTTGGCCATGATTTGCTTGACCTGCCCGAGTGCTCTACTGAACTGTTTCTCACAAACCTGGATCCGCTCCCGCTGTGCCTTGAGCTTCGCGATCCGCTCCTGCTTGATCTGCCAGAGAGATTTTGCCGCTGCTACCGCCTGATCTTCCTCGTCCGAAGGCATCTCACAGGAATTCGTGACCGAAACTGCTGAGCCGGGAAGCCGATCGCTCTTCTCTGGAACGACGAGCACATCCGAAACTCCGAGTTTCCTCAAGATCCGAATCTGATCCTTGTTTTTGATCTTGAAGCTTCCGAAAAGGAAGGGATGCTGGAACCATGGGATGTCGAGGCGGATGAAGACACCGACATCCAAGCAGTCAACCGCAACTCTATATTCTTGCACGTTCCCAACTCCATATCGCATAATGGGACGACGCCAGATTTTGTCCAAATGGCGCCAGAAGAGTTATGATGGCAAGCGACCGGAGAATGCCGGCAGACGAACATCCAACTACGAAAGCGAAACCCCGCGATGAACACCGTTCAACGTATCGGCAAAGGCGATACATCGCCTGCGTGGACTCTCCCCGGATCGAGTTCACCTGTGAAACGGGGATCCCGAACCGCACAGAGGACCATGTAATTTAGCAAGCATCATGGTTATGCAAAGTACCTAAATATAATCTGGGGTTATCTCGGTGCTTCTATATCTCTCACGGACTCCGGGATCTCAAGTTGCATATCAGACAGTCTCCAAAATAATCGGCAGGAACAAAGAAGACATGAGTGCTATGCTACATTTCTGTTTTTGCTGGCGATTGGCCGATCATGCCTGATGTGTGTGCCCGTGGGTTGATGGGTGTAGGTTGGTCGGAAAGTGCACCTCAAATAGAATTGATTTGCTGGGATTTGTGGAGCTAAAAGGCACGGGAAAGCGGCTCGATCGTTCGCTTCCCCTTTAATTTCCAGGTGGTCCGTGATGCACTCGAGTCTTTAACCTCGTGATCAAAAGTTATCGACTTGAGCTTGATGCCGTATAATAAATATCCCATGCTGGCCTCAGATGGATCGCATGGGATTTCTTTATGCTGCAAGGTAACAAATAGTAAAATAATTTGTAACCTCAGCTTGCCGTTTTTGGCGGAAGCGCATGGGAATCGAACCCACCTAGGAACGCCTTCACGCCCCTACACCGGATTTGAAGTCCGGGAGCCCCACCAGTGAGCTTGGCGCTTCCACCGCGTGAATGTACTCAATAGGCTGTTCTTTGACAAGCTCTTTTTGAAAAATACGGAATGTCGCTCCTTCGGCCTGGAATCTTCCTGAGCGATACGGCCAGGCCGCTTTTACACAGCCCTCTAAAGCCGGATCAGCTCATAGGACCTTCTACCCAGTCCCACCTCTTCGGCGTAGTCCAGTTGATGCTGCCAGTCGACGTTGGGATAGACCGCTTTCACTTTGTCCGTGTGGGCATGGGGAGAACCGTGGATGCACGAGGACTGCAGCGGGGGCTGAGCGTTGAGAAGATCCATGGAGGCTTGATCGATGGCCACGATGTCACGGGAAGCGAGAATGCCGATGTCCGCTACGATAGGGGCATCCGAGTGAGGGTGGCAATCGCAGGCGGGCGAGATCTGGGTCAAAAAGTTCACGAAGAGGGATCGCTTCTCTTTGCCCTTGAGGGCTCCCGCGGTGTACTCCACCATGCGCTCCATGAAGGGGGGGATGTCGGCTTCCCAATCGACTCCGAGGGCTCCCTGAAGGCAGGAATGGATGCACCCGGCGCATCCCACGCAGACCTTCGCATCGATTCGAATGACCTTTTTGGCTTCCGGAGTCGGGCGGGGCATGTCCGCCGGCCGGTCCACAAGGCTCAGGGCCCCATGGGCGCATTGATCCATGCACGTGCCGCAGCCGATGCACTTGTCGAAATAAATCACCGGCGCGACATCTGAATGCTGCGCCATTTTTCCCCTCCTTGAACCCGAGCCCATTCCCACGTTCTTGATGGCGCCGCCGAAGCCCGCCGTTTCATGAAGCTTGAAATGCGCCAGGGAAATCAGCGTGTCGGCTCTGGCCACGGCAGATGCCACGTAGGCTTCCTTGCAGTGCTTCAGTCCGATGGGCACCACCACCTCGTCCCGCCCGTCGATGCCATCGGCAATGATGAGCGGAGCGTCCACCACC
>DAIQOB010000038.1:9057-12339 GCA_036788075.1 Syntrophobacteraceae bacterium | reverse complement strand
GCTCGAATGCGAATGATCTTGTCCAGATGCGGTTGGACCTTCTCAGGAACCAGCCCCCCCGCCAGTTCATCGTAAATTCCCTCCATCCCCTGGGATAGACTGTGTCCCACAGGATTGGCGAACTGGTTCTTTTCCTTCTTAAGAAGTCTCGTGGTTTCCGGTGGATAAGCGTCCACCACGGCGTCAAACCACCTCTTGAGGACGGTGGTTCTCGACTCTGTTAAAAATTTCTCAAGACTCATACCCAATTTGCCCTTCGTCCACCCCTGCGGGTGCCCTCAAAAAACGCTGATAGAAATGAACTCTCAAATCAAGAACGATCTATCCCCTCCTCTCGCCTGAAGTGAAACTTATGCCAGAGCCCCTCTCTTTTTGCCTACAGGTCTAACGATGCCAATCGATTGACGAAAGCTAGTGTAACCTTGTGAATGTGCGAACGTTAAACTAATTACCATACCGTGTCAAGAGCCAATGGAACGTCGGGTTAGAAAGTTAAAACAACGATTGGACGGGATAAACACACCTCTCGCAGGGGCTGATATCCACCCGAAGAAGGCCCGAAGACCCATGCTCGATCGATCTCTATGTCATGGAACATAACATTCCGTAATCTCAATTGATTTCCACCAAAGGTCGTGAATGGTACATTCTGTTGGTCAGGGCAGGATGAAAATGGGTTGCTTTTTGGGCGTCCCGACTTAAGGTTATTCTGCGAAATGTGTTGCTGAAAATGAACCCAGAAGGCAGGGAAAGAGCACATGATCAAATACCATGGGATCCACCACCTGGCGATGGCCACCCGCGATATGGATCGAACCATTCGGTTTTGGCGGGATCTGTTGGAAATGCGTCTTGTCATCGGGATGGGACGCTCCGGTTACCGTCATTATTTTTTTGAGGTGTCACCCGACACACTGCTGACATTTTTTGAATGGCCTGATGTAGAGCCCGTTCCTGAGAAGGACCATGGCTATCCAGTAAAAGGCCCCTTCGTCTTCGATCATGTTTCCTTTGCCGTGGATTCCGAAGACACGGTCTGGATGCTGCGGGACCGGCTCGAAGCTGCTGGATATTGGGTTTCGGACATGATCGATCATGGGTTCATCCGTTCTGTGTATGCGTTCGATCCCAATGGGATTCCCATCGAATTCAGCTGCGCTGTCGCAGGTTTCGACATTCGCAAAAACCCGGTCAATATCGACTCCCATCCCTCGGAAATCATAGAGGAAGGGCCTGAGCCACAGCCAGGGAATTGGCCGCCTGTCGAAAGAGCCACTCCGCCGGAAGAACGGGACGTTTTTCCGGGGGAGGGCTTGGAGCTGTTCGATGGAATAAAGAAAAACATCTGGGAGAAAGCTCTGAAATCCCCTTGAGGATGTTTGGAATCCTCATCAGGTATGGATTCAGCGTCTAGATGAGGCCGGGGCGCGATGCCCGGTCATTGGCACAGTGTAGTCATCCCCAAAGGGGAAATTCTGGAGAGATTGCATGCAGGATGGTCATCGGGAAAAACTGGAAAACAGGCTGGTTCCACTCCAATTGTACAAACTGACACCCAAAACCAACTGTGGCGAATGTGGCTTCGCCACCTGCCTGGCATTTGCGACTCAGGTCATCGTGGGGCAGGGGGATCTGGGAGCGTGCCCCTACCTGGATGAGGAAGCCCTCCAACCTTTTCAGGCTCAACTGGAAGACCAGCACAAGGCGGGCATCGGATTGAAGCGTGAGGGTTTCGAGAAAGCCCTCACCTTTCTGCGGGGAGAAATCAAGAAATGGAATTTTGCTGACATTGCTGAGAGCCTTGGGGCCCGGCTTACGGCAGAGGGAAAGGAAACTGGGCTGGAGCTCAGCTACCTCGGCCGTCCAGTGAGGGTCACCGCTGACGACCTTACCAGTGCAGTCGGGGACGAGCTCAGTCCCTGGGAGAAAATCTTCCTCTATAATTACATCATCGGAGGAGCCGTCGCTCCTTTGGGGTCCTGGGTGGGGATGGAGAGCTTTCCCAATTCCATCTCGAAAATCAAAAGTCTTAAAGAGCATTGTGAAAGGCGGCTGGCCGATTCCTTCGCCGGAAAGATGTCTGGACTGCCCGCTCTGGTGGGTCCTTTGGGGCGGAATGTTTCCCAGGAGCATGAAGATGTTGATTTTGCAGCAGAATTCAAAATCCTTCCCCGGCTTACGATCCGTATCCTGTGGTGGGATGAAGAGCCCGCAGAGGGGTTCGAAGCGAAAACGAAGTTCCTGTTCGATGCCAATGCACTGAGCACCCTCGATCTGGAATCGCTCCTCTTTGCCTGTGAACAGGTGACGGACAGGCTGCTGGATCGCCTTCACGAATAGAACCTTTCCACTGGATCCGGACACCAAACCGACGCTTCACCGCTTCCTCACCCTCTCTGCCTGAGGCAATAGAGAGGGTGGGCTGTGCACTTCCTTTCCTACCCTCCCTGTTCAATCTCCTTGAGCCAGTCATCGAAGGCCATGCGAATTCTCTCCCCGGTGCCCTCGCGATCGACGGTCTTTCTGGCTCTTGACCGGGGCTTTGCCACCTGTTTGTCTTCAGCGGCTTCAACGATGATGTTCAAAACCTGCTCCAACAGGACAGCGATCCAGTCTGCATCGTCCTCACCCCCGGGACAGTGCTCACTGAGCTCCGCCACAATGTTCTCAATCATAATGGTGTACACGGATTCCTTCCAGTTGTAGAGCGCCTGGTAGTCCTTTTCCGTTTTGGCCATCTCGGGAATGTCATTGTATTTGGAGGCGCCATACTTGGCGGAGGTTCCAATCCAGATGAATTCAAAGTCTGCCAGGGCATTCAGTCGTTCGGTGAGGTCTTTGGCATAGAAGAATTCATGGGCCGCCGCACTGAGCATCTTGACTTCCTGGTCCGAATCAAATTTGAAGAGATTCCTCAGACGGTTCCATTCCACGACTCTCTGGGTGAGGGATGTTCTGCGCTTTTTGTTTTCCTCTTCCACTGCGTCCAACAATTTCAAGATGTCGTCAGGTATTTTGGTGCTCATTGTATCCTCCGGTCGAATCGCTGGGGGGGGGCTGCGACGTCCTCTCCCTGAGCAATGCCGTATGTGAAGGCAAAGAATGCAAAAAAGCATTGATCGGGATTTCGTGCTCACCGCCGTCCGGTGCTCGGTGCCTGTGCTGCAGCATGTCAGCGCATTGGATCGATGGAGCCGGCTGTCCCACAACGTTCGTATTGATTGTCCTGTATCATTCCATATGTTGTATACTGCATGTTTTCATGGTCGGGGTATTAATACG
>DAIQOB010000038.1:5356-9047 GCA_036788075.1 Syntrophobacteraceae bacterium | reverse complement strand
GGGCCGGGAGTGGGGGGACGTTGGGGCGGAGAGCCTCTGTCTGCCGGGGAAGCTTGAAGGCTGCAAGGCGATGCTGTAATTTGGCGCGGAGGCTTTCTACGGCGTGTGTTTGAGCCGCAAACCCGAGGATACATGACAGGAGATAAACATGGAGACAATGCCGGATGATCAGGCCCGTGCAGGAATGAAAAAGGACATTATGGGATATTTCACCATCATCGCTTCGCCCATCGGCTTGGACAAACTGCCCATGGAACTGCTGAGGGAATTGCATGCCATCATGCGAAAAGCCGCCATCTGGTCCAAATCCTACAATGCGGACAGGCTGGAGGACTGACCGGAGCAGTGATTTTCCACTGCGGCCAGGAGCTCCTCTACATCAAATTCCTTGCCTCTGCGCGTGAAATAGCCGATCTCCATGGCTGCGTATTTTCTGTAGAGCTTTTCGCGACTGCTGAGCAGCTCTGCATAGCAGCGGGTCAGAGCCCCTTCCCTGGTTTCGGAGGGGGCCATCTGAAAGAGCTCCCGCCAGAGGAGCGGGGTGGGGTGGGCGACGTAGGCCTTGAACATCAGATCCTGCACTTCCGGGGGATTGGAAAGATGGATGATTGTCGTGCGGCGGTGCAGCTCTTCCAGGATCGCATCTCCCGTGTAGACCACACTCCCGGTTGTGTCGACCACAATGTCTTCATCGCTCTCCGTTGTGTTGCGGAGGTACTCCAGTATCTCACGGACCACTTCTACCTCGAAGGCCAGGTACTGAGCTTCGCGAATCCTGTAACCCGGCTCATAGGGAAATCCCATCCATTTCCCCATTTCAACCGGAGCTCCGTCCGCTGCCGTCAATTGTGACCGCAGCTTTTGGGCGATCAGTGCGTCACAGCAAAATCGCTTGAAGCCATGCTCGGCGAGTTTTTGAGACCAGTAGGATTTGCCGGAGCCCGACATGCCCATCAAGGAGAGACGCATGCGGCAAAAAGGCTTGGCGGCCTTGAGAGGGAGCTCTTTCATGGGAATTTTTTCTTTTCCCCATGGAGCCCCATTCGGTGGAACCGGACTCCATGAGGTGCTTTCTTGAGGTTGGATTCCCTCGGGATGCGGGGCTATTTCTTTTTCTGCTTCTGCTGGCCGACGCGGACTTTCGTTTCTGTCGATTTGACTTCCACCTTCATGTGCGTCGCCGAAGGGCAGATTCCCATTCTCCATTTGGCTGCCGGAGTCGTCCAGATGCGGCATCTTTCTTCAATGATGTTGCCGCAGCCGGTGCACTTTTCGACGATGGGCTTCCATTCCATTTGTTCCATTCCTAGACCTCCCATGAGTATTTACCTTGACTGCCAATGCGAGCGTGTGCTCTCAAAATCAAAGTTCGCGGGAATCCGCTTCGTCTCAAAATCAATGATACTATCCGAACTTTCGGGAGTAATAACACATTGTTTGTGCAACGGAAGCTCCGCGGGTCGGCTTATTTTTGTGCCGCTCAACTAAACGTCGAAGTATAAAATGCAATAAAAATATTGTCAAACTTGCAGGAGCCTGTTCAGCAAGAATTCTTACAGGTCCAGGGTTAGGCCTTCTCCTGGAGCGTGGAGCGGCGTATCCCTGTAGTTGCCCTATATGAACAGGCAGCCTCGGGAATGGGGGCCAATGGCTGCCCCCGGTTTTCCCGGGGGCAGCAAAAGCATTGCAGGCTGAAGGGGGAGGGCGATCGTCGCGAAGGTGTAATCTCTATCCCTCGATCTCCAGGCTGAGATCGTAGAGTGCATCCACTAGACCGTCCACCTGGGCTCGGTTGTGGAAGATATGGGTGGAAATGCGCAGTGCATACGTGGGCTCCGTGTCCCCCGCATGGAGGTGAAAATCCGTGTAACGCACCTGGTACCCTGTTTCGTTTTCCAGTCGCGCCACGAGCGTCTTGATCTTGTTTCCATCCTGGATGTTCGCAAAGGGATTGAAGGACGTGAGGCCCGTACTGAACTCGGGAATGTCCGGGGCAAAGAATGTGCCGGCTCCGCCGTACTTTTGTCCGAGGCTTTTTTTCAGGTATGAGCTCAGGGAGCAAACGTATTCCTCGATCTTGTCCCGACCGATTTCCTCCCACATTTTGCAGGCGTCCATCATGGCCAGGTGGGCCGACACATCCATCTGTCCCCGATACTGCATTGCCATGCCCATATCGTACTTGCTGCGGTCATTTTTGACAGGCTGCGCGATGAAAGTGTATGTGGAAGCATTCTGGGTCCAGAATTCGGGCAGGTTCTCGCCGTGGTGACGCAGATAAAGGATGCCCGTCCCTCCGGGACCGCATTGCCACTTGTGGCCCGGACCCGCATAAAAATCGCATCCCATGTCGTGAAAATCGAGCTTCAGCATTCCGGGACCATGTGCCCCATCAACGATGGAGATCAAACCGTTTTCTCGGGCCAGCGTGCAGAGCGCTTTGGCGGGCAGGCGAGTTCCCGTCTTGTAGGTGATGTGGGAAAAGAGGATCGCTTTGGTATTGTTGGTGATGTTACGGGCAAACAGATCCACGAACTGATCTTCGCTCGCTGTATCGAGGACCGGAATCTCTAGCTCTTTGACCGCGATTCCGTACCGGTCTCGAAGCACATTGAGGGGCGATAGGGCTGCAATGTGCTCGTGGTGCGTCGCGAGGATTTCGTCTCCCTCCCGGAAGTTCAAACCGAAAAGAATGGAATCCATTCCATCCGTCGTGTTGCGGGACAAACAAATTTCATCCGCGTTGCAGCCAAATTGCGCGGCCAGTTCTGCGCGCTGTGCAGGCAGGCCGAAATCCGCCCCCAGCTCCGCTTCGAAGGTTCGGGGATGGAATGCGGCGAGCTCATTGTATTTCTGATAATTTTTAAGAATCTGCTGCGGCATGGATCCCGTGGTCCCGATGTTCATGTAAACGACCTTGGGATCCATGATGAATTGCTTTTGCACCCCTTTCCAGAAAAGGTCTTTGGGGAGGCGGGCGTCCAGGGATAGAAGCCTGGAGGGGGCGGCTCCTGCTCCTTTGGGGAACGACACTCCGGCAGCCCCCGCAGCCGCTGCAATTCCCGCGAGCTTGAAAAAGCCCCGCCGGGAGATCCCGTTTTGAGAGACACGTTTGGTTTGGTCGAGGGATTCGTTTCCTGTTTCATGTTTGTTGGAATGGAGATCGTTCACGTTGAATTCCTCCCTGATGCATGGAAATAGAGCAGTCCTTGTTGTGATGTTCGAGTATTCTGTGCCAACGGACGATAGTTTCTCTGGAAATTTAGACTGGAATAAAAGATAGTTTTAGATGAAATAAAGCTGAATTTAGCTTTTATGAATCATTTAAGGCCTGATATCTTGAATTTTCTCTTTTGTATGTTCACGCAAAGAATATCGGGTTAGTTCCATCAGAACTTTAGAAAAATTTCAGGGATAATTTTCATGAGGATTTTAAAGGGGTGAGGCGCTGATGCAGCCTCTGTCTCGGATGTGGATTTGGCGATCGGAGAGTATTCCGAGGGGGAATGATCGGTATTTATGGATCTAACGTGCCTATTGCCTGAGAGGCTGTCTAAAAAATGAGTCAATCACTCTGAGCATGCACCTTTTTTCGTCATTCCGGCTTAAGACTGCCGGAATGACGATGAAACGAATTTTTAGGCAGCCTCTGAGCCGAATATTTTGATGGTTTCGCAAACGTCGACCGACT
>DAIQOB010000038.1:0-5256 GCA_036788075.1 Syntrophobacteraceae bacterium | reverse complement strand
TTTTAGGCAGCCTCTGAGCCGAATATTTTGATGGTTTCGCAAACGTCGACCGACTGATTAATGGTCTGTCAAAGAAGCATGGAATGAACATGAGCAAAGGAGGTGAAAGAAATGAGAGCTCTGCTGATTATGGGTTTGGCTTTGGTTTTGACGGTAGGTGTCGCCTTTGCCGAAGGCGGCAACAATCACGGAGCGACAGGATCCGGAAGCACCTATACGGGCACCGGTTCCCAGGGATCAGGGTCTCAACCGCGCACGGGCCGATAAGCCGGTTCCGATCTGTGTCGGAAGGGATTGCCTGAGGCGGATGGCTGCCGCCATACCTCTCTCGCAAGGGAGTGGGGATGCAGGCTCCAAAAGAATGAATCCTGCCGTTTTTCATGCTGTTTTGTGGATCTCTACCAGAAAAGCAAATGAACCATATGATTCTCGACAAAAATTCCTGCAGCCGGATCATCGACAACCTTCATGACGGGTTGTATTGGGTCGACCGGGACAGGATCATTCAATACTGGAGCCGGGCTGCGGAAAGGATTTCGGGGTATGCGGCCGCCGAAGTCGTGGGCAGATCATGTTCCGACAACATTCTGACCCATATGGACCATGACGGAAACAGTCTCTGCTGTGGACTCTGTCCTCTGGCTGAGACGATCGGCGACGGAGTCACCCGCGAGGCCGAAGTTTTCATGCATCATAAGCATGGGCACAGGGTTCCGGTCTCCGTTCGTGTCAGCACGCTGACCGATGAGGATGGACTCGTGATCGGTGGTGTGGAGCTTTTCAGCGACCTCAGCAACCTCAAGGCCATTGAGGTGAAGGTCAAAGAACTTGAAAAGATGGCCTTGCTTGACAGTCTCACCCGCCTGCCCAACCGAAGCTGTATCGAAAAGGAGCTCCTGGTTCGCTTTGAGGAACGTAAGCGTTTCGATACGCCTTTTGGCATCCTCTTTATGGACATTGATCACTTCAAAATCTTCAACGATACATACGGCCATGATGTGGGGGATCAGGTTTTGAGGTTTGTTGCGGATACTATCGTCAATAACTCGAGACCGTTCGATGTGGTCGGCCGATGGGGGGGAGAGGAGTTCATCGGGATCATACGGAATGTGACTCCGCCGCAGCTCAAAGACCTGGGCAACCGGCTCCGACTTCTCATAGAAAACTCCTACATCTGCCTGGATGAAGATCGGCTCCATGTCACCATCTCCACGGGAGCAACGAATGTGCGGGATGATGACACGTTAGATACTCTTTTAAAGAGGGCGGATACGCTCCTCTACGATAGCAAGAGGGCTGGCAGGAATTACCTGACATTGGGCTGAAACACTGACTTGAGGATGAAGAACTGAATTTTCTACCCTCTGGTTCCTCCCCGCGCTGGGGAGGCCCGGCCACTCCGCTCCTGGGACGTGGATTGTCCTGGAGACCTTCCCGATTGGCAGGGCCATGCCCACGCAGTCCCCGCACTATTGACACCCCGTCTTCAGGTCATTACACTCAACTTATTGGTTGATTTCATCAATGTTGAGCCGCCAGCTCAAGGTGCATAAGAATATAGACTGCGGCAAAGCTGCAAGAATAAAATTGCACATTTTCTTCAGGATGTTTCGCTCTTCCTCTGCATAACCAATTTCCTCCGCCCTGTGCAGCGCCTTTCCCATCTGATCCTGTTCATCCTCTTTCAGCGTTTCGAGGACCTGCCGATCGATTTTCTTTGCTTTACCCCAAAAAAGGCAGCAGCTTTGCTCTCGGCTTCAGTAACAGTAGATTGGTTTGCCCGTCATTCCGGCAGTTAAGCTGGAAACCTGCCCAGTGAAAAACCTGGGTTCCAGCCTTCGTCAGAATGACGATCGGAGCTTAAGTCAACATCATTGGCGGGAACCCGCCTGGGACTCTAGCCGACAGGACAATGGAAGTCATAGAAAGGGTCAAGCAATACTTTCCGTTTGTTTCGTGAAAGTCGTCTTTTTCATGGATTGTTGTCGGTGTCCCCTTCTGAAACGATGATGGGCACAGAAGCCATTTCCATTCAATGTGCGCGCGAGTTAAACCTTGAAACGAATAGATGAAGCGATGTCATCCTCATTTCTGTCTCTGCGCCCTCAATGAAGATTTGGATCCTTCGATTCTTGCCGGAGGGCTGAAGCATGTCTCAGAAGACTTTATCCAGAATGATCCAGGAGCTGTTGGCATCGGCCGATATTGGCACTACCGGAGAACGGCCCTGGGATATAGAGATCCATCATGACGAGTTTTATCGGAGATTGGTGAAAGGGGGGACGCTTGCTCTGGGGGAATCCTATATGGACGGCTGGTGGGATTGCTCCAGGCTGGATGAATTTTTTTTCAGAGTCCTGCGTGCTGAATTGTATAAGAGGGCTGCTTTCAAAATCTGGTACTCAGACACGGTGAAAAGCCGACTCCTGAATCTGCAAAAGCCATCACGTGCCGGCAGAGATGTCCCTTACCATTACGATATTGGGAACGATCTTTATAAATGTATGCTGGGTGAGCTCATGATCTATAGCTGCGGGTATTGGGAAACGGCCTCAACACTCGAAGAAGCCCAGGAAGCCAAACTGGATCTGGCGTGCCGAAAGCTCGATTTGCGCCCCGGCATGGAGCTCCTGGATATCGGGTGTGGGTGGGGAGGCGCTGCAAAATTTGCTGCGGAGAAATACCGGGTCAAAGTTGTGGGCATCACCATTTCAAAGAGGCAGGCCGAATACGCAAAAGAGCTGTGCCGTGGTCTTCCCGTAGACATTCGTTTGCAGGATTATCGAGACATTCATGGCGCCTTCGACCGCATTGTGTCCATCGGGATGTTTGAGCATGTGGGATACAAGAACCACGGTACTTTTATGCGAATCGTCAGGAGCTGTTTGAAGGACGACGGGCTCTTCCTGCTCCACACGATTGGTGGGAATACGTCGGTCAGGAGCACCGACCTTTGGATCGACCGCTATATTTTTCCTCATTCCATGCTGCCTTCAGCGGCGCAGATATGCTCCGCCACGGAGGGGCTGTTCGTGCTGGAAGACTGGCACAGCTTCGGAAGCGACTATGACAAGACCCTCATGCACTGGTTTCAAAATTTCCATGAGAACTGGGAGACGCTGAAGAAAGATTATGACGATCGATTCTACCGCATGTGGAAGTACTATCTGCAGTCCTGTGCCGGGTCCTTTAGAGCGAGATGCAACCAGCTGTGGCAATTGGTCTTTTCTCCCAGGGGTGTCCTTGGGGGCTACAAATCGCTACGGCATTCCTCTGACGGCTGTTAACCCCCATGACCGGACGGTCACAACGAACGATGAAAAGCCTTGGCGACGGCATTTTCATACAAAGTACAGCCGCAAAAAAAAGGTGTGCTTTCCATCTCGTCATGCCGGCGAAAGCCAACATCCAGTCGCCTTTCTGGATACCGGGATAAGCCGGGAATGACGTTTTGCGTATCGGCCACTTGGTTGTGTGAGGGTGCAGTAAGACCTGAGACATCGTCAGGAGCATCAGGCACATATGAACAAGGAGAACAGAAAGGGTTAACGCATCGCTGCATTAACCCTTGAGAATGATCTTATGGTGCCGGAGGAGAGAATCGAACTCTCACATCCTTGCGGATACTGGATTTTGAGTCCAGCGCGTCTACCAGTTCCACCACTCCGGCGTTTCCGGGCGAATATAGACGGACACTGTTTGGGGTGTCAAGGAAAATTCATGAGGAAAAACTGAAATAAAACGGTTGACATTCATCCCGGTCTTTTGTATTGATACACGCACTTCGGGGCTGTAGCGCAGTTGGGAGCGCGCTTGAATGGCATTCAAGAGGTCAGGGGTTCGACTCCCCTCAGCTCCACCAGATGAAACAAGGGCTTGAGAAGATGATTCTCAGGCCCTTTTGTTTTCGATGACTTTTTGATTCGACGAGGGCTCTTCTCCCTTGGCATTGCCGCTCTGCTCAAATGGTGGTATCAGGATCAACCGCTCTTCGAAACCTTTCTCTCGGCCTGTGGCCGGGTCTCGGGCAAGCTCAAGCAGACTGCGCTTGCGGGCCTCGCTCCCCCGAAGGCGCAGACCAAAGCGCGCTTTATGAATGTGCACCGCCTTATGAAATGGGCAGAACAACTGCTCAGACTCTCTCCCGCCGGAGGTGCACGGAAGGGCTCCACCCTCTCAAAGCTGCGAGCGTGTCTGGACCGGCTGCCCTCATGCAGGGCTTTCATCAAGGGATTCCGAGGCGATGCCCTGCCACCGCTCGAGTGCCAGAGGATTCTCAAGGCTCAAGGGCTAAGTCACTCCACGATAGCCCCGTGCGAGCCATTGATCGAGGCCATCGGCTCGAGCCCTGTTCCCCCTGTGTTCGCGGTAAGTTCGTCGCCTAAATGCAAAACCAACTCCAAATCGCTGCCAAGCTTGGTCTAAATCATATCGATCTGGTGGTGAGCTCCGATCAGATCGAATCGCTCTTCGGACTGGCAAGGCTTCACGGCACGGGCGAGATCAAGGATACCCATCGTATCGCCCTTCGCCGTCCCGCCCTGTGCGGTACCACCACCTTGGCCCGAGGCGGAGCAGGTGATGAAGATCAGCGTCGCCGAAGAGCAGCACCGGGTGAATATGGTTCTGGTGGGTTTCATGGTTTGCCCGCTACAAGTGAGGTGGCTGGTTTCTACTGAGAGCTCTTGAATCGATCTGCACCAGGGTGTCACAGCGCTGCTGATGAAATCTTTTGCGGGTGAAGCGGTATGAAGTAAACTAATGAACGGGCAAGAATCACCCCATCTGCAAGAAGATAAAGGACAACAAAAAAGGAGAGGTAAAATGGGAGACAAAGGCAAGAAGGATAAGGACAAGGGCCAGAAACAGAAGACAAGCAAGCAGGACCAAAAGGCAAAGAAGAAGGACGAAAAGCAGCCGAAAAGAACCCCTTAAAGGAGAACCTTGCAAAGAGGTGTGTCACACCCGCAGGGGCAGCATGGCCTTGATCCGAGAGGGACCGGCACTTTTGGCCGGCGCTGCCTCTGCTTTCTTTTCTTTCTGGAAAGACAGCGCATGAGCACCATAAAGAATAAATCCCAACCAGCCGCTTTCAGCTTTGCTCTGTTCGCCCACCAAGTTCATGCCGTCCTACCAGTGTCGCCTGAGCCGATGAGCGCCAGGCCCTATTGCAACACCAGTACAGTGCGGCGAAAGGCATCTTATCTAAACCCCAGCAAACAACCCCATGAGAGTCCAGAAAACGGAAGAGGCCGC
>DAIQOB010000037.1:10658-12348 GCA_036788075.1 Syntrophobacteraceae bacterium | reverse complement strand
CGTTCCTTTACCTATGCGGATATCCAGTCCGGTATGAACCGGGTGGGCAACGCCCTCAAGGGGCTCGGCGTGAGGATGGAAGAGCGGGTAGCCCTCCTCTTGCTGGACACGGAGATCTTTCCTCAGGCATTCTTTGGGGCTGTTAAAATTGGGGCCGTGCCCGTCTGTCTCAACACGCTCCTGCGCCCCAAGGACTATCTGTACCTGCTGAACGACGGCCGGGCACGGGTCCTCATCGTCGATGCGACCCTGTTGAGCAACATTCAGGAAGTGAAAGAGAACCTCAAATTCCTGGAGCACATCGTCGTGGCGAATGGGCCTGCCCCGGACGGTACCCTTGCCTTCAGCGATTTCATTGCCGGAAAACCCGCGGAGCTTCAGGCAGCTCCCACCACCCCGGACGATTCCTGCTTCTGGCTCTACAGCTCGGGATCCACGGGAATGCCCAAGGGAGCGATTCACCTGCAGCACGACATGGTCTACTGTGCCGAAACTTTTGGAAAACAGGTGGTAGGGGTTCGGGAGGACGACGTCTGTTTCTCGGCGGCAAAGCTTTTCTTCGCCTATGGATTGGGCAACTCGCTCTATTTTCCCATGAGTGTCGGCGCCACGGCGGTCTATCTCCCGGTGCGGCCCACCCCCGAATCTGTGTACGAGACGGTCCGCCGCTACAAGCCGACGGTATTTTACGGTGTTCCCACACTGTACGGCAGCATGCTGGCGTCAGAAGGAAGCATGGATGGGGTCCGGGTTTGTGTCTCTGCCGGTGAGGCGTTGCCTGCCGATATTTTCAAACGGTGGGTGGATCGTCACGGTGTCAAGATCATCGACGGCATTGGCTCCACGGAAGCCTGCCAGACGTTCATTTCCAATCGCATTGACGACATCAGACCGGGGAGTTCGGGCAAGCTGGTGCCTGGCTATGAAGCACGGATCGTGGATGAAAATTTCCAGGATGTGCCCGATGGAGAAGTGGGAACGCTCCTCATCAAAGGGGACAGTATTTGCGCGGGGTATTGGAACAAGCACGGGAAAACGAAGACCACCATCCTCGGTGAATGGTTGAACACTGACGACAAGTACTATCAAGACGCTGACGGCTACTACTTCTATGTGGGGCGAACCAACGACATGCTGAAAGTGGGAGGCATCTGGGTTTCACCCATCGAGGTCGAAGCGTGCCTCATCGAACATCCCGCCGTCCTGGAATGTGCCGTCATCGGCGCGCCGGACAGCGAAAACCTCATCAAGCCCAAAGCCTTTGTCGTCCTGGACCGCAACTATACTGCGAATGAAAAGCTGGAGAAGGAGCTGAAGGAATACGTGAAGGCTAAGCTGGCCCATTACAAGTATCCCCGCTGGATCGTCTTCCTCAACGAGCTCCCCAAGACAGCCACGGGAAAGATCAAGCGCTTCGAATTGAGAAAGCCGGTAAATTAAGGCAGCCGCTCCATTACCAATCGTGAATTGCCCATTAAGAAGCTATCTGAAAACTCCCTCTCACCCTCACCCTCACCCCATCCCTCTCCCTCGAGGGTGAGAGGGAGAAGAATTCGTCATTCTCAGAGAGCCTGCGAGCGGTCCTCAGACAGCCCATGAGGGTTTTTGCGGATACAAGGCTCCGCAAAAAACCTCCCCTCATACAGAGTGGAGGAGCGTTTTCACGCCCTGGGTGGGACGACAAGTACCG
>DAIQOB010000037.1:0-10558 GCA_036788075.1 Syntrophobacteraceae bacterium | reverse complement strand
CCCTCATACAGAGTGGAGGAGCGTTTTCACGCCCTGGGTGGGACGACAAGTACCGGAATTTTGGACCTTCTCATGATTGCTTTGATCGTCGGGCCGATGGTGTTGTGGGAAAGAAATCCCTCCCGGGTGCCCAGGATGATGAGGTCGCAACCATACTCTTCGGCGCAGCGGATCACGTTTTCCACAATTTCGCCCTCACTGATGACGATTTCCCGTGACGCGTAGCCGCAGGCCGCATCATCGATTCCCGCCTCGGTACAAAAGCGACTCAGGGCTTCATGAATCATTGCGGTGGACGATCTCATTCCCATCAGAGTCTGGTGTGCGTCCTTCTCCTGCGAATCCACGGTCTCCTTCCAACGTGCATCACCGACTATTGCCTTCAAATACCCTGCGGCGGACTCCGGTACCTTTTCCAGGACATGGAGCAGGACGATGCATGCTTGAAATCGAGTCGCCAGAACGACTGCAAAATCAAAAGCCTGCCTGCAGGTTTCCGAAAGATTTGTGGCAAACAAGATGGTTTTAATCGTTGTCAACATGATCCAACCTTTCTTCTTGGGAGGAGACGGGTTGCAACGGACCCTCATGGTGCTTGATGCTTATTCCAAACTGAATGCCCATCGCTTCTGTGAATGAGCAGGGGTTACCCGGGCATCAGGACGGACGGAAGCCATGTGGCAAGCCCCGGAAAGAAAAACACGATGATCCCGCCGAGCACCAGGCTGATCAAAAACGGGTAGACGCCCGAGTAGACGATGCTGAAGGGAGTCTTGGTGATTTGTTTGACGACAAAAACACAAATGGCCATGGGTGGAATGACGACCCCGATCATGACCGTGATGGCGATCATGATGCCGAACCACAGGGGGTCGTAGCCTAGCTTGATGATGGCCGGGTAGAAAATAGGGGTGGCGAGAATCATGAAGGCCAGATCGTCGATGAAGGATCCGCCGATCAGGTAGATAAAAGAGATCATGATCAGGATGAACCAGGAAGGCGCATTAAGCCCCACGATCCAGTCTGCAGTGATCATCGGTATTTTCGTTACGGTGATGAAATGACCCAAAACCGTGGAGCCGACGATGAGCATGATGACCATGCAGGCGGATCGAACGGATTCAGAAGTGGACTTGATGTAGCCTTTGATATCCATGTCTTTTCTGATGAGGCTCAACACCAGAACGAGGAAGGTGCCGACACTGGCCGCCTCGGTCGGGGTGAAAAAACCGCCCATGATTCCGCCGATGACGAGGGAGAAGATAAAAAGTACGATCATCACTTCGGGCAGGGTTTTGACCCGCTCGCCCCAGGAGAATTTCTCACTCTTGGGCCCCAGAGACGGGTTGAGCTTGCACCATCCGTAGATGACGCACAGGAAGAAAATGGCGATCATGAGCCCCGGCAAGATGCCGCCCAAGAAAAGCTTTCCGATGGATAGATCCGTGATGATGCCGTAAACGATCAGGGTAACGCTCGGGGGCATGAGGATCCCGAGGGTGCCGACTGTCGCCACGACACCCGTCGAAAGTCTCCTGTCATAGTGGAACCGGTCCATTTCGGGGACCGCGACAAAGGCGAAAGTCGCCGAGGTGGCGGGTGAAGAGCCGCAAATGGCTTTGAAAACCGTCGCCCCCCCGACGGTGGCCATTGCCAGTCCGCCCGGGATATGGCCGATGAACTTATGGGCCGCATTGAAGAGACGTTTGGCGATCCCCGAGTTGAATGAAATCTGCCCCATCAGAACGAAGAGGGGAATCACGCTGAAGCCGTAGGAGGTGAGGACATCGTAAAAGTCCTTAGCCAAAAGATTTGACGCGGCAGTCCATGAAACCAGGTACCCAAAACCGAGAAACCCCATGATGATCATGGCGAACGCCAGTTCGATTCCCGTAAAGAACAACACCAGCGTGACGATCAAAGCCAGCAGTCCAACCGTTACCTCACTCATATTGCCCCCCTAAAATTTTCATCGCGTCCCCGATGAACACCAGGCACTGGACCAGGCAGCACAGGCCGATCCCGTATCCAATGGGATAAAAGGGGATCTGCCGGGTGAGAGAGACTTCGCCCGATTGGAAGAGGTCATTCGCATAAATGAAGAGGTTATAACCGATCCATAGGAAGAGAGCGAAACTGGCGGTTCTCGTGATGAGGTGCACCAGCTTTTGGTGCCTTTTATGGAAGCGCTGCACAAAAAAATCGACGAAGATATGCCCTCTGTAAAAGGAGGTAACGGGAATGCCGAAACCGATGGCGACAGCCCCACCCAAACCGACCATCTCGAAGGTTCCAACGATGGGCCTGCCGAAATACCTCAACACCACATCCGATACGGTCAACAGCATGATGAAGGTCAGAGCCGATCCTGCGATGACATTCATCAGCATGCACAATTTTTCCAAAAACTTCAGATAACCTGCCATACCTGCTCCCGCCAGGACCCACAGGGAAAATCGTTCCTCATCCGCTTTTCCCGCATAGGGACTGGTCGGCCTTCCATTCCAGGGTCATACAATGAAAAAGGGGTGCATGGTGTCACCCCTTCCGGTTCATTCACATTCCAATGGACTGTTTACTGCTTCAGGAAATCCAGGCAGAATTTGAGTGACTCATCACCCGGTAATCCCTTTTCTTTCGCACCCGCAACATATTCATCCAGCAGGGGTTTTACCCTGGCAGTCCATTTGGCATCTTCCTCCGGAGAAAGCGCAATGATCTTGTTGCCTCTGGCCTTGGTGAATTCCATGCCCTCCTTGTCGATCTCATCCCAGAGCTGTCCCTGCTTGGGGATCCATTCCCGGCTGACTTCCTCGAAAACCTTCTGCACATCGGGAGGCAGTGCGTCCCATTTGGCCTTGTTCATGATAATGAACATGCCGGTGGTATAGGCAGAGCCGTAGTTGGTGGTGGTAGAGGTGATGACCTCCCCCCATTTCCATCCCTGGAGCGATTCGATGGGCGCCAGGGCACCTTCGGCCACTCCCGTGCGCAGGGCGTCATAGGTTTCAGGCATGGCAGTGCCCACAGGGGCGCCCCCCAGACTGGTGACGATTTTGGCTGCCAGACCCGTCGCTCGAATCTTCTTGCCGGCCAGTTCCTCAAGTGTTGTGATGGGAGTCTTGGAGTGGAGGATGCCCGGTCCATGGGCATGAAGGTAGAGCACCTTCACTTCATCCAATTCTTTTGGCTGAAATTTAGCGTAGAAAGCGTTGACCAGGTTTGTTGCCTGGACCCCGCTCTTGTATCCCAGCGGAAGGTCTGTCACTTCCATGAGGGGAAACTTGCCCCGGGTGTAGGCGAAGCAGCTCTGTCCGATGTCTGCGATGCCTTTCACGACACCGTCATAGGTCTGGGCGGCCGGCGTCAGGGTGCCGCCGGGAAAGAAGGTGATTTTCACTTTGCCGTTGCTGCGCTTTTCCACCTCCCTGCACCAGGCTTCGGAAAGTTGACTGTTTTTGTGTGGTGCGGGAAAGAAGCTTGAATAATTGAGCTTGATCTCCTCCGCAGATGAGAGGCTCGGCACCGAGATGAAGCAAAAAGAGGCAATGACGATCGACAAAAACGACACAAGCAATACCTTTTTCATAAAATCCCCTCCTGAAATCAGTTCTGTTAGATGGATCCAACCAAGCTTGCTCCAAGTGTCCTTTCCCATGTCCTCAATAATCACGACTATTTTTTCCCGGCGGGCGCGTCACAAAGGAAGGGGGAGCTGTCGGATCCGCTGTGATACTCGTAGATGCGGTCCCCTACTTTGAGGCGGATGAGCCACCCGTCCTGCAGCATCTGTGTGTAGGCCATGCCGGGCCTGGGGCATCCCAGCGAGCCGTCGGGCCAGGTGACCCGCCGCATCTCGACGAGCTCGATCCGGCCCTCTTCCACCGGAAGCCGGGCTGCCAGGTCTTCACGGGCCTGCTCCAGCACCCTCTCCTGTGTCGGAGCGGCAGTTCCGCCCGCAGAAGTGGCCCCCTGATCGGCTCCCGTTTTGTCCATGGAGCTCCCTGCTTCCTGGGCAACGGTTTGGGGCGGGTGAGTGATGAGATGATACGCCGTGCGTGTCCATCCGATCATTCCGATGGCAATGATGGCTCCGGCAAGAATGAACATCCATTTCTGATGCATGTGTTACCCTGTTGCCGCAGCAGCCCGCAGCCCTGTTTTCACCGGTCTACTTTTCAATGCGGTTCATCTTTCCAGGTGGCTGTCCCTGCCAGGAATAATACACCGCGCCGTTTTCCACAAAAATCCTGACCCCACTGTCCGAAGCGATTTCATCCCCATAGATGGTCCAGTCTTTCCACCCCACGAAGCGCTTCTTGCCGCCGCGCGTGATGCGGTCAAAATAGAGGGCGTATCGGTCCCCATGTTTCACGAGCCAGTATTTCACGGGGTTGGCGTCGGAATCCCCCGTCTCCGTCGTCCGGACATAAACAATCTGCCATCCGCCCAGGAGGAGCGGATTTGGTGGGCTCTCCACATGGCAGAAGGTCGTAGGCTCGCTTCCGGCTCCCATGGGCAGAATGGAAGAGCCCTTTCCCGCACAACCGGCACAGGCAAAGAGAAGAATGAGGATGAGGAGCATACGGAATTGTCTTTTCATTGCTGCCTCCTTGAGCATCGATCGTCAGTTCATGTGGGAAAAGCGGGAGGGCTCATCGTGTCGCATCCCCCCGCCTTTTGCCTCAAAATCCGACGTTCGGACAGGCTTTCAGAGCTTCCTGGATGGCTTCGGCGGAATACTCTTCGTCTTTCAGGTCGCCCCGCAAATAAGTGTCATAGGCGCCAAGATCCAGAAATCCGTGTCCCGAATAAAGAAAGGTGATGGTTGTTCCCGGGGCCGCATCGCGCGCCACGTCGATGGCCGCCTTGATGGCGTGGGAGGTTTCCGGCGCCGGCAGAAAACCCTCCGTCTGGAGGAAGAGCTTGGCGGCTTCGAAGACCTGCGTCTGATAATAGGCTCGGGCTTCGATCAGTCCCAGCTTCGCGAGATGACTCAGAATGGGAGATTCTCCATGATAGCGCAGCCCCCCGGCGTGGATGGGCGGGGGAAAGAAGTTGTGGCCGAGGGTGTGCATTTTCAGGAGAGGAGTCAGGCGGGCCACGTCGCCGTAATCGTAACGGTATTCACCCCGTGTGAGCGTGGGGCAGGCCTGGGGCTCCACGGCGACGAAGCGCATGGACTTGCCCGAGAGCTTATCGGGCACAAAGGGCAGGATCAACCCGGCGAAGTTGCTGCCGCCGCCCACGCATCCGATGAGGATATCTGGGTTCTCTCCGGCCATTTCCAACTGCTTCCTGGTTTCCAGCCCCATGATGGTCTGATGCAGGATCACGTGGTTGAGGACGCTTCCCAGAGAATACTTGGTGTCTCTTCGCGAGACCGCATCTTCGATGGCTTCGGAGATGGCGACCCCGAGGCTGCCGCCGCAATGGGGATCGGTTGCGAGCATGTGGCGCCCGAATTGAGTGCGCTCCGAGGGCGACGCAAAAACCTCCGCGCCGTAGGCCCTGATGAGGATGCCCCGGTAGGGCTTTTGCTCATAGCTGCACCGCACCATGTAAACGGTGCATTGGAGCCCGAACATCTGGCAGGCAAAGGAGAGCGCCGTGCCCCATTGCCCCGCACCGGTTTCCGTAGAGAGACGGCGTACCCCTTCCATTTTGTTGTAGTATGCCTGGGGAATGGCGGTGTTTGGCTTGTGGGAGCCTGCCGGTGAAACGGATTCATTCTTATAATAAATTTTGGCCCTGGTTCCGATGGCCGCCTCCAGGCGGTGAGCCCGGACGAGAGGGGTGGGGCGGTAGAGTCGGTAGATGTCCATGACCGGTTCCGGAATGGGAATCCAGGGAATGGGAGAGACTTCCTGCTCTATCAGGGACATGGGAAAGATGGGGGCCAGTTGCTCGGGGGTAATGGGCTCGAGTGTTTCCGGGTTCAAGGGTGGAGGCAGGGGCTCCGGTAAATGGGGGAGCACATTGTACCATTGGTGGGGCATTTCTTTTTCGGGCAGGATGATTCGGTAGTCCATGGGTCGAATACCCTCCTTGATCTTAAGTCCTTATCTTCGGGGTTCGTCTGGATATTGCTGGGATCTGCTGCTTCAAATCCGGGTGTTCCTCAAGTAGTTTGATCAAACTACTATATTTGGGAGATCTTAGGAACGTTTCTTTATTGCACTTGACGAAAAAAAGCAAATGAAGCCAAGATGCATGGGGAATAAACAGGGGAGAGCAGAGCAAGCGCAATCGGAATCGTCCAGATAGAGGGGAGAAGACATGGGAAAGATCCTAGCCGTTTATGGAAGCCCCCGTCGTAAGGGGAACACATCGCGACTGCTGAAGGAGGCCGTACAGGGCGCCCGGGATGCCGGGGCCGAGGTGGAGGAGATTGTTTTGCGGGACTTGAAAATGTCTCCCTGCCTGGAGATCTACGGCTGCAAAAACACCGGACGCTGTGCAATTCAGGACGATTTTCAGGGGGTCTATGATCACCTCGTGGCCTGTGACGGCTTGATGCTCGCCTCCCCCATATTCTTTTACACGGTCAGCGCCCACACGAAAATCCTCATGGACCGATGTCAGTCCCTGTGGGTCAAGAAGTATTGGATCGACGGCGCGGTTTTCGGGAAGACTCAGCCCACGCGCAAAGGGCTTTTCATTTCCGTGGGGGCGACGAAAGGGCCAAAGCTCTTCGATGGCGTTCATCTGACACTCAAGTATTTTTTCGATACCCTTGACATGGAGCTCTGGAAATCCTTGCTTTATCGAGGAATGGATTTCGAGGGGGATATCCTCGAACATCCCGATTATCTTAAGGAAGCCTATGAAGCTGGACGCGATTTCGCTGGAGCGGTTCAAGACGGGGGGAAGGGGTAAGGGCAGTTTTTCGGGTGAAAAGACTTTTTACATCACACTCTCCAGGGCAGAAGGGAGCCGCAAGGGAGAAGAACCCGTGGGGGGCTTTCCGCATCGTGCTGCCCTATTTCAAAGAGCATGCGCCACGGGTGATTTTCGGATTTTTGACCCTCATTGCCGTCGATTTCCTTCAGCTCGTCATTCCCCGCATCGTGAAAGTGGCGGTGGATTCCCTGCAGGCGGGCACCGCAATCCCCTCCAGGCTCCTTGCTTACGGGGCTTTCATCGTCCTCCTGGCGCTTCTCATCGCGGCCATGCGGTTTCTCTGGAGGAATCTGCTCCTGGGGTTCTCGCGACTGCTGGAAACGGACCTCCGCAATCGCATGTTTTCGCACATCCTTTCCCTTGACCGAGCCTTCTTCCAGCGGAAGCCTCCCGGTGAAATCATGGCGCTCGCCACCAACGATCTTTCATCCGTCCAGATGGCCGGCGGCATGGGGCTGGTGGCCTTTGTGGATGCCGTCTTCATGGGTATGGCGGCCATCGCTTTCATGGCTTATATCGATCCCCTTCTGACCGCCATCGCCATCGCTCCCATGCCGGTGCTGGCCCTGCTCACCCGCTTTCTCTCCGCCCGCCTCCATCGCCGGTTCCGCAAAGTGCAGGAGCAGTTTTCGTCCATGACGGAGTTTGTGCGCTCCACCTTTGCGTCCATTCGCCTCATCAAGGCGTACAACCAGGAAGGCTATCAGGCATCCCGCTTCAACGCCCTGGGGGAAGCCTACGTGACGGACAACCTGCGGCTGGCGAAGATCTACGGAACCCTCTTTCCCGTGTCGGGGTTCGTCGGGAATATCAGCATGCTGCTGGTTCTTTTCTTCGGAGGCCGCATGACGATCCAGGGTCGCATCACCGTGGGCGATTTCGTGGCCTTTATCACCTATCTTTTTCTCATGACCTGGCCCATGATGGCTCTGGGGTGGGTGACGGACCTTTTCCAACGGGGCATCACCTCCCTGGCCCGCATTCAGGAGCTGTTGCTGGAAGAACCGAGGTTGAAGGATCCTGTCTCCCCCCGGCCCGCTTCCATCTCCCGAGGGGAAATTTCCCTGCGGGGGTTGTCGTTTTCCTATCTAGGCCATGAGGACCAGGGAGAGGTGCTTCGCGGGATCGATCTTCATATTCCTCCCGGTGTTTTCCTCGGTGTTGTCGGGAAAACCGGGGCGGGCAAGACAACGCTGTGTCATCTCCTGGCCAGGCTCTATTCCGTGCAGGACGGGACCATTTTCTTCGACGGTATGGATGTGAACACCGTACCGTTTTCCATCGTTCGAGGCGCCATCGCCTATGTGCCCCAGGAGGTCGTCCTGTTTTCCAACACCATTGCCTTCAATATCTCCATGGGAAAGCCCGAGGCGACTCAGGCGGAGATCGAGACTGTGGCGCGGGCGGCAGCCATCCACGATGAAATCGTGGCCATGCCCAACGGGTACGAGACCCGCATCGGCGAGAAAGGGGTCAAGCTTTCGGGGGGGCAGCGTCAGCGGCTGGCCATAGCGCGGGCACTCCTCCTGGACCGGCCCATTCTCATCATCGATGACGGGCTTTCCGCCGTGGACATGGAAACCGAGCACGCCATCATCGGCTCCATTGCGAGCTATCTGAAAGGGCGCACCTGCATCATCGTGTCTCACCGGGTCGCTCCCCTGGCGGACGCCCGGGAGATTGTCGTCATGGAGGGAGGACGCATTGTGGAGCGGGGGAGTCATGCACACCTCCTGGAGCACAGCCCCTTTTACGCCACCATTTACCGCCAGCAAACGAAGCGGGCGTAAGTCCATCCGCATGGGACAGGTCATATGAATCACGAGTATGGGTATTTCGAAGAGGACCACATCGGGCGGATCGGAGACATCAAGCTCTGGCGGAACCTCCTGGTGTTTATCCTTCCCCAGTGGCGCTGGATCGCACTGGCGGTGATTCTGGCCCTGGGGATCACCGCATCGACACTGCTCCTGCCGCGCCTTGTCCAGCTGGGGATGGACCGCTATATCATCGACAGCAGTCTCGGCACGGATCAGCGGATCGAAGGCCTGGCTCGGCTGGGAGGAATCTTTCTGGCGGTGGTGCTGGCGGGCTTCATGGTGAACTTCTTCCAGGTGATGGTTCTGGAATGGACGGGCCAGCGCATCATGCACGCCCTGAGGCAGCATCTTTTCCAACACATCCTGCAGCTGAACCTTTCCTTTTTTCACAGGCATCCCGTCGGTCGGCTGGTGACCCGCCTGACCAACGACATTCAAAATATGTATGAAATGTTCACGTCCGTCATCGTCACCCTGTTCAACGATGGAGTGAAGCTTGCGGGAATCCTGGGCATCCTTTTCTGGATGAACTGGCGCCTGGCGCTCATCCTCAGCCTGACCTTCCCCATCATGCTCGTCATCACGGTGTATTTCGGGCGGCTGAGCCGGGATGCCTTTCGGCGGATCCGCACGCATCTGGCTGGAATCAATGCCTACATCCAGGAAATCGTTTCGGGGATCTCGGTGATCCAGATCTTTCTGAGGGAAAAAGACGCTCACGGCCGGTTCCGGGAACTGAACGACCGCTACTATCAGTCGGCTCTCTACCAGATCCGGATTTTCGGGATTTTCATCCCCCTCATTGAAGTCATGAGCTCGGCGTCGCTGGCCCTCATCATCTGGTACGGCGGTGGGGAAATCCTGCGCGAGCACATGACTCTGGGTGTTCTGACGGCATTCATTTCCTACATGCGCCTTTTCTTTCAGCCCCTGCGGGAGCTTTCCCAAAAGTATTCCATCGTGCAATCGGCCATGGCGTCGGCGGAGCGCATCTTTCACCTGCTGGAAACGAGGGAGATGCTGCCCGTTCCTCCCGAGCCTCTTTCCCCGGGGAGGGTGGACGGGCATGTCACCTTCGACGGAGTGGAATTTGAATATGAGGCGGGCCGGCCCGTGCTGAAAGACCTTTCTTTCGAGGTGCAGCCGGGGGAAACCCTGGCCGTCGTGGGAGCCACGGGCTCCGGCAAGACGACCCTCATCAATCTCCTGGAGCGGCTTTACGATCCCCTGGAGGGAAGCATCTGTCTCGACGGAACGGACCTGCGCCGGCTGAATCTCCACTGGCTGCGGGATCAAATCGGCCTGGTCATGCAGGATGTTTTCATTGTGCCGGGGACCATCCGGGAGAATATTCTCCTGGACCGTCACATGCCCGAGGAAGAGCTGGACCGTATCGTCCACCTTTCTCAACTGTCGGTGCTGGTGAAGAACCTGCCCCGGGGGCTGGACACGAAGATCGGCGAGGGCGCCATGGATTTTTCCGCGGGCCAGAAGCAGCTGCTGGCCTTTGCGCGGGTCCTCGCACGTAACCCCCGCATCCTCGTGTTGGACGAGGCCACGGCTAACGTCGACACCGAAACGGAGATGCTCATCGAACAGGCCATTCAGGCGGCCATGGCGAACCGTACGAGCATCGTCATCGCCCATCGTCTCTCCACCATCCGGCGGGCCCACCGCATCCTCGTCATGGACCACGGGCGCATCGTGGAACAGGGAACCCACGAAGATCTCATGGCCCGGGGCGGGCTCTATTCTCACCTCCAGTCCCTGCAAAATGGGGATGACCGGGGCGGGCTTCGCCTCGAATCGGCCAGCAACGGCGAAAAGACTGTCTG
>DAIQOB010000036.1:6504-12352 GCA_036788075.1 Syntrophobacteraceae bacterium | reverse complement strand
CGCACTGACAATCCTTTGAAAGGAAGTGGGTATGGCTGAAGTGACCATCATGTCCGGCGTCTGCGGATTTTCAACCGAAGTGCGGACGAGGCGAAACGGTAAACGGTGCGAAGTGGCTGTCGAGAGCCAGTGCAAGTCGATTCAGCGGCTCGCTGCAGAGCTGAAGGAGGTCGAGCCGTTCCAGGAGATCACCTACCGGGGCCAGGGCCCTGCGACCCTGCGCGCGGCTGCCCAGTGCGGGCTGCATCCTGCATGTCCGGTTCCATCCGGAATCATCAAGGCGGTGGAGGTGGAATGCCGGCTGGCTGCTCCGGCCGATGCCTTCATCACGGTCCGAAGAACCGCAAGCGCAACGCCTGAGACTCCATCGCCTGTATCCGACAATTCCATCGAAATCTGATAATCACTGTTGTATGGAAGCTCAAGAGTAACTCGCAAGAAAGTTGCTCTCCTTGTCGAACCTTTGAGTGCTCTTCGTGAGCTGTCTTCCCTTCGAACTTGACATCATATGCGCGCTCTGCTTATATCGTTTTACCCTGCCACCGCGTAGATCGCTTTCCGGTGAAATGGAGTTTTCTCAAGCCTTTAAGTTGCCATATTCAAAAAGCTATCCTCAAGGAGACGAGTCAATGACGAAACGATGTGTATGGGTAGTTCTTGCGGCAATCCTGCTGGCGACCCCGGTTTGGGCCCGAACCCTCGTGGTGGCCCAGGACGCTACCTGGCCCCCCATGGAGTTCATGAACGAACAGAAAGAAATCATTGGCTTCGACACGGATTATGTGCGTGCTGTGGCCAAGGAAGCCGGTTTCGATGTGGTTTTTAAGAATGTGGCATGGGACGGGATCTTTGCCGGCCTGGATGCCGGGCAGTATGACGCCGTCTGTTCCTCGGTGACCATCACCGATGAGCGGAAAAAGGCCATGGATTTCGGCATTCCTTATTTCAAGGTGCGGCAGGCGCTTGTCGTTCCCAAGGACTCTACGGTGAAAACCCTCGAAGAATTGAAGGGAAAGACCGTTGGGGGGCAGATCGGCACAACGGGCTACTTCGCCATCAAGAAAACCGAGGGCATTACGGCCAAATCCTATGACGAGATCGGCCTTGCCATGGAGGATCTCTTCAGCGGGCGCATCGACGGCGTTGTCTGTGACGATCCCACGGCGGCCCAGTATGCCCTCCAGAAGGCCGATTATGCAGCCAGGTTGAAAATCGCCGCAGTATTGGATACGGGCGATGAATACTACGGCATCGCTGTGAAGAAGGGAAACAAGGAAGTCCTCGATCTCATCAACAAGGGAATCGAAGCGGTGCAGGCCAAGGGCATCGACAAGGAGCTCCGCGCCAAGTGGATCGGGCAGTAGGATTTCAGGGGCTTCAGGCGGAAAGGATCCGGCCGTCCGGCCGTTCCGCCTGAAGCGAACGGAGTGGCGCACAGTGTAAATGCACGGGAAAGCCCATGGAAAAGAAGACCATTGACGTTTCGGATGGTGCGGCGATACCGAGGAAAAAGGATGCCGGGCTCTTTTCCGCCTGGCGCATTTCCTTTGCGGGAGCCTTAATCATCCTCCTCGGCCTGGTTGTTTTCGAGCCGGACCCCTACCTGAAAATCCTCAAGTTTTTGCCTGACGGCATCCTCATCACCTTCGAAGTCACCATTTTTGCCATCATTTTCGCGGTGCTTCTTGGGCTCCTCACGGGGCTGGGGCGCATTTCCAAAAATCCTTTCATCAACGCCGTGGCATCAACTTATGTCGAAGTCGTGCGCGGCATCCCCCTCCTGGTACAGCTCTTCTACATCTACTATGCACTGGGCCGTTTCGTGCGGCTGCCCGATATGGTCGCGGCCATCATCGCCATGTCTCTGTGCTACGGGGCGTACATGGGAGAGGTATTCCGTGCGGGGATCGAATCCATCGACAAGGGGCAGATGGAAGCCGCCCGCTCCCTCGGGTTCAACCGAACCCAGACCATGTTTTACGTGATTCTTCCTCAGGCATGGCGCACGATTCTCCCCCCCGTGGGGAACGAATTCATTGCCCACCTGAAGGACACCTCCCTCGTTTCCATCCTGGCCGTGGCGGACATGCTGCGCCGGGGCAGGGAGTTTGCCTCGGAAACCTTCACCTATTTTGAAACGTATACCGTCATTGCCCTGGTTTACCTGTTGATCACGCTCCTCCTTTCCAAGATGGTCAGCATCCTGGAAGAAAAGCTGAATTATTATGACCAGTCCTGAACCCATCATCACCATTGAAAATGTCAACAAGTATTTCGGACAGTTGAAGGCCCTGAGCGACGTTTCCCTCCAGGTGCGGCCGGGGGAGAAAGTCGTTATCATCGGCCCCAGCGGCTCAGGGAAGAGTACGCTGCTTCGGACCATCAACCGCCTGGAAGAGATCGACTCCGGGCGTATCATCGTGGATGGGCTGGACGTCATGGACGATAAAAATGATATCAACCGGATCCGGATGGAAGTCGGCATGGTCTTCCAGCGCTTCAACCTTTTCCCCCACAAGACAGTCCTCGGGAATCTGACTCTCGCTCCCATGAAGCTCCGGAAGATAGAACGGGCGGCGGCCGAAGCCAACGGACGCCGGCTTTTACAAAAGGTCGGAATTGAGGAAAAGGCCTCAGTCTATCCGGCAAAGCTTTCCGGAGGGCAGCAGCAGCGGGTGGCCATCGCCCGGGCCCTGGCCATGAATCCCAAGATCATGCTCTTCGATGAGCCGACCTCCGCGCTGGACCCTGAAATGATCGGTGAAGTCCTGGATGTCATGGTCAATCTGGCCCGTGAAGGGATGACCATGGTGGTGGTGACCCACGAAATGGGATTTGCGCGGGAAGTCGCCGACATGGTGGTGTTCATGGACCAGGGCCAGATCCTGGAGACGGGGCCGCCGGTGCATTTCTTCCAGGACTGTCGGCATCCGAGAGCCAAGAAGTTCCTCAGCCAGATTTTGTAGGGCGGCAAATTGGAGATTCGTTCCATACGATCAGACTCTCTCTGTCCAGGCAATACTGGAGGAATTGCTTGAAGCAGGTGTTGGCCGTCAATGCCTCTTCGTTCCGTGGGACCGCCAGGAAGAAGGTTTTACTCCCCACGACAATCAATTTATGCCGTGCGCGAGTGATCGCCACATTGAATCGATTGGGGTTGTTCAGGAATTCACTGGTGACATGGTCCGGGTCGGAGGTGGTGATGGAAAAGAGAACCACATCCCGTTCCGCTCCTTGAAGTCGCTCCACAGTGTCGATGACGGGCAGGGAATTTCCCTTGTCTCCCAGGAGCTCCACCAGGCGGCAGGTCATGGCGTTGTTTTGTGCCCGATGGGGGGAAATCAGCGCCAGGCGGTCAGGGCTGACCCCATACCCTGTCATCAGACGGTGAGCCAGCCGGGTCATGATTTCAACTTCCATATGCGATTGCTGGTGCTGACCGCGATGGTCGCCCAGCACGAGCACGACGGGCTTTTCAGGATCGAGGATGCGATGGATCAGGTCTCCCGTGTGTGCTTCAGCCTCAAAGGGATGCGTTGAGCCGGCTGAAAAATCCAGCTTCAGTCGAGAGCCGGCGTTGCCGGGATCGCTTTGAAGCGCTCCCGCATACCATGTGCGGCTTGGAAAGGCGCAGAGCTCGGCATTCATGCGATACGTCCGATCCAGCAAAGCGCGATGTTCCGGGCCATAGCGCTCCAGCAGAAAGCCCAGGATCGACTGGGAAACATCCGGCGAAAATGGTGCTGAAGCAATACCTTCGGAATCCTCGGCGGCTGAAGACGTGGCCCCGGTGACTTCTTTGCATCTCTCCTCCCCAAGATGCTCGGAATGTTCCATACAAAATTCTGAGGGATCGTCATACCGCCCCACCTTCAGTGTCATGGGCGTTGGCTTTGCATACCGGCCAAGGACAATGGGGGGCAGCTGCTTCACGTCCCCGAGAAAGAGAAAGTTGCCTTTGCCGTGGATGAGGCTCAGGAGTGCCTGGGGGACCAGTACCTGGGAGGCTTCGTCAAAGACGATCCAGTCGAAATACGGCTGGAATTCTCCATTTTTACCCTGTAGGAGATTGTAGAGGCCGAAACCCGTGGATCCCAGAACGAGGTGCCGGCATTGTGAAAGCTCTTCAGCCCTGTTCAGGGGCTCCACTCGAATGCCGGGTTCCATCATGCGCCCGTCGAAGGCTTCCCCATGCATTTCGTCGTCTGTTTCTTCCACTTCCCAGCGCCCGAATTTCATGACTCCGGCATGAAATCCTTCCACAGGGTGACGGCTGACCAGCTGCACCAGTTTGCGGAGTACCCCGTCGATGGCCTGGTGGGTCAGAGCGCATACGGCGATGCGGAGGGGTTTTCCAGCATCCCGCGCCTGGAGGATGAGGGCGATGAGAATCCAGGCGAGGAGGTGGCTTTTGCCGGTCCCGGGTGGCCCTTCGATGAGACCGACTCGCTTTCTGAAGGGGAGCTCCAGAGCAGCCTGCTGTGCCGGGTTGAGGTGTGAGACGGGCTCGAAGCGGGTCATCCAGTCTCTCACCCAGCGAAGTTTTTCCCCAATCTGCTCCTCATCGGCGCTGCCTGAGAGGAGCCTGGAAAGGGGATGCCCGATGCTCTCGGCGAATTGCGGGGAGAATACCGTCTTCACAGCGTGAATCAGTTTCGAATGGTTCCAGTCTGTTACATCTTCTTCCAGCGAATAGGTTAATCTCCGATTCAAAGGCAAACGCCCCTGGCGCGAAAGCAGGGACAGCTTGCCGTCTTGTGGATGGTAGTCTGCAAGGATTACCGGAAATCCCGCCTGGAGGTCCGGAGCACCGACGGGCGACAGTTTGAGAAAATCTCCTTCGCGGAATTTGGAGAGCCCGTTTTCGGCCTCCATCTGAAATTCGTACAGGAAGCGACCTTCCTGGTCGAGGTGAGTGCCGTGAAAGCTCAACGGCCCCATGGCTCGAAAGCGCTCCACTCTTTCCTCCAGAGAGTACTTCTGCAGCATGAGGATATCCTCTTCCCGTAGTCGCCGTTCTTCCTCGAGAAAATTGAGGTAATGGGCTCCGGGCGAGCGTCTTTCCGCCGATCCGGTTTCCCATTCCGTCTTTATCCAGTCGCTTTGGACATGGGGTCTCACCCATTGCCAGACTTTTTCCTGAAGCGTCAGAATCATTTGAATGGATTGGACCGCATCGTTTCGCAGTGTTGCATCCCGCTCCCATTCTTCCTGTGGAAAACAGGGCTCCAGGTCCGGGTGAAAGAGACTCTCGGGAGCTCCAGCAAGAAAGTTCCCATCCTGGCTGGCCAGTACGGGAGGCACCAAGCCGAGCAGCTGAGCCAGGGCAAAGAGCGTCAACCTGCCGGGAGCCGGCCAATAGAAATGTTCGAGGAGCAGGCGGCGAAGGTCGGTAAAATGGAGCGATCCAGCTTCCCGAAGGAATGCGAGGTGGTTGTGTGTGCCCGTTTCTTCCCCCCATTTGTGAAGCTCCCGGCGGGTATATTCCCCGAAGTGAAAGAGATGTGGGCCTTTCCCTTCCCGGACGGCCCTTTCCCAGATCGTCAGGAACCGGTCTGAAAATGCTCCTCGAATGCCGGCCTGGTCACCTTCATTGAAGATCGACCAGCAGAAGCCATCGACAGCTTTCCCGCTCTCGCCGATGGCCCGGAAGCCCACAGCCCTCGGACAAGTGGACAGGGGATCTTTGAGGACATGCACGAAAAAGGCGGTGGAGCAATTGGCCGGGAAAAGGCGAGTCCTTGGGGTATGGAGACTGACTGCGTTCGAAACCAGAGCATCGATGCGCCCCTTTAGACTTTCCCTCTGGTGGGGGCTGAACGGGGTGTACCGCCTTCCCATGCAGATC
>DAIQOB010000036.1:0-6404 GCA_036788075.1 Syntrophobacteraceae bacterium | reverse complement strand
GAGTTGACGCATTTTCTCGAGCGTTCCGTATCCCATTCGAGGAATGAATTGAATGTCCTCTTCATACAGGGCCTGCCGATAACAGGTTTCAAAGTAGGGGCAGGCAGTGCAATGCTCCTGAAGAAGCCAGGACGCCTTCCCGGGAGCCTTCTGCAGGATCTCCGCGATATTGTGGAGCAGGGCGGGCATGACCGTCCGGTATGGACCGAGGGCGAAACGATGCATTTCTGATCCTTCACGGCTCCCATTGGAGCGCGTGAGAAGAAAACCGAAATCGGAAACACGGGTGGGCGACGGTGAGCCCTGTCCTGCAGAAAGGACGAATTCAAGCAGCAGAGCATAGAACGCCACTTGCCACTTTTGGCTGTAATGGGGCTCAGGACTGTCCTTGATGTCTCCCACCTCCAGCACCACTCCGGTGGGAGTAGCCGACGCGCTGATAAGGTCCGGGATGCCGATGCCGTCGATCTGCTCCAAAAGGGAACCGGAAGGGTGTTCGGGGCCGCATGGCCCGTCGAGGGTGCTGCCCAGTTCCTCCTGGAAAAAATGCCGGAGAAGGCCGGGAACGATGAACACCCCGTGCACAACATAGGTGGGAGCTTCACAGGGCATGCTGCGACACAGCATGTCCAATCGCACCCACGTCTCTTCCATTCTGCTTCCAAGACTGCGAAGATTGTCGGAACCACTCGTTTCTTCAACGGCCATCAGTGTTGCACCACGGCGTCGCAGATGATCGAGAACCTGCGCTTCGTGTCGGAGTCCTCGTTCGGTCCGCAGGGATTCCAGGTCTGTATCGGCTCTGACCCGCCTTGGAGGCTGCCAGTCAGGCGGAAGAAAGTGGAAGCTGAGCCGGCGTTGGCATTGTTCATGCCTCATGTATTCCCTCACCATCGTTCCCGTGAGGGGGCGCGGATGGTGTCGGACTTCAGGATGGAGCGCCCAGGGTGGCCGGCCCCCGGGAACCGCCCATCGTTCTTTCTCACTCCTGAGCAGGGGCAGCGAACGCGAAGTCTGCAAAATAACGGGCTGCCGGACCATCTCCTCATCCCGTGGCAGGTTCAGAAGGGCGGGATCTCCGGATACCACCGCTGAAGGATGGGTCAGGTAACGGTTGAAGGCATCGGCCACGCGGGGATCGAAAAGAAAATCTGTCAGCTCTTGGAAGAGCAGTGGCGTTGGCAGGGCCTCGGAAAAGAAGTTGAGGGGAATCAGGACAAGGAGAGCCCTGAGATGCTCTCGAACCCAGCTCTCATAGTCTTCTCGGCTGTATGGCAGGGACAAGGACTTGAAATCGATCCAATGTGAGCAGGTGATGCCGAGCTCATCCGAGGTGACGTAGAAGTCTTGGAGCATGCCCATATCCCGTTCGAGGGTGTGGCGAAGGATGAGATTGCCGAGGGAGCCGAGAAAGGTGCGATACCGGTAGAATCCACAGTGGTCTCGCACGACTTCGATGCCGTTTGCCAGCAGGACCTTGCGGTCGTTCCGTGCCAGCTCCTCATCGAGGAGCCGGCGGGCTCGAGCGAAGAGACCGAGTGCTGCTGTGTCCGTTCTTTCTTCGGGGTCGTTCAGAATGGCGTGGATGGATTGGGCCACTTCGAAGGAAACTTGAAAACCGGCTCCGAGCCACAAAATTTCCTTTTCGTCCAACTGATCGGCGCGTTGGGCCAGCACGCGCTTCCGCTCGCCCTCATCGACAATTTGGACAATCTGAATGCGCTTTCCCGCGAGATGCACGCGATCACCCGGTTCCAGCTGGCGGACGATGGAATGGGGCAGATCGGCTACCGCGTCTCCTCCCAGTTCCAACTGGTAGTCTTCTTCGGCTTTGGGGAAGTTGCTCCATATGCTCCGGTCCAGGAGAGCATTTCGGTACCGCCATCCGCCATGGAACAGGCAGGCATGCTGCGCTGCCGGGGAAGGTTTGTTTGCCAACGCAGACTCGAGGCCGTTCCGATGGATGGGCGGTTCCCGTCGCAGCCATCCCAGTTTCTCCATGGATTCAAAAAGCATCTCCAGGGTCTCGTCACATTCCGGGAAAAGATCGCACAGGGCCGGCAGGGAAAGACGCTTCTTTTCGTAGAGGCATGAGAGAACCTGCTGCACCATCACGCTGGGGAACCGATTGGGCAGGGGCTTTTCCACTGTTCCCTGCCTCGCCAGACGCAGCAGCCCCAAAAAGCGGAGCAGTTCCGCCCCCGCCCGCTCCCCACGGCAGATTCCCCAAAAATGGGTGCTGCTCTCGCGGCGATTGGAACGTCCGATGCGCTGCAGAAAAGCCGACACGGAATCGGGGGGACCGAAGAGAATGACGGCATCCACATCCCCGATGTCGATTCCCAGCTCAAGGGTGCTGGTGGCAATAACGAGGGCCCGGTTGCGGCGGCGGAACCGGTCTTCGACGCGCCGTCGTTCCCTGGGCTTGAGGTTGGAATAATGCAGCTCCACCACCCCGCAGAAGCGTCCCTCCGCGGCGAGCAGGGAGTACAGACGGTCGCACTGCCCACGGCTGTTGGCGAACAGGATCACTTTCCGGTAGTTGTAGACGTCATGGAGATCGTTCAGGAGAGCGACGATCTCCTCGTCCTCTCTTTTGATGTGGATGAGATGGGGAACAATTTCCCGCTGGACAGGACTCAGGAGATGTACCGCATCGGGTTGAAACCCGAAGAAATCCATGATGCCCTTTACGTCGGAAATGGTGGCTGACAGAGCGATCTTTTGTATCGGCTCACCGGTGCGGCGTTGCAGGCGTCGAAGCAGGCATGCCAGCTGCTTTCCCCTGTACTGGTTCACGAGGGGGTGGACTTCGTCGATGATCACCCGGCGCACACGCCGTAGAAAGCCCTGCAGGTCCCGGTTGGAGCTGCCCATGAGGACATCGAAAGATTCCGGGGTGGTGAGCATCAGACAGGGCCGGCCGCCATTCCGCTTGACATCGCCCGTGCGGATGCCGAATGGCAGCCCCAGGCGCTGGGTCAGTATGGAAACGAACCGCCGTTCCAGGTCGATGGCCAGAGCACGCGTGGGAACGATGTACAGGATGGATTCGGCGCCTTTCGACCGTATCACCCCCTCGATGCAGGGGGCGAGAACCGCCTCTGTCTTTCCTGAGCCGGTCGCCGACTGCAGCACCAGGTCACGACCGGCCAGTATGGGTGCGATCGCTTCGGTCTGCAGAGGCTGGAGGTGCTGAAAGCTTCCGTAAAAGGCACGGTAAGTGTTGGGTAGCTGCAGCAGAGGGGAGGCGAATTCTTGGTCATCGAGCGCCATTGGGCGGAAAACTCAAAGGTTGCATGCGATTGAAGGGCTCTTCAGGCCGGCTCCTGCCCTTGCGTTCCAAGGAGCTGCTCCTGAAAGCCCACGTCCAGGCAATCCACGAGGGCTTTCAGCTTGAGGCGGGTCTCCTGGTTTCGCAGGGCGTGGAGTCGTTGGGTCAGCTCCTGCATCATGGGCGCCTCTGAGGGTTCCCACCTGTAAGTCCTTCCGTGGAGGATGATCAGTTTTCGGCACAGCTCTTCCCATTCTTTCGGAGACAGGGCACTCAGTCGGTAGACTGTCAAGTGCTCCCATTCCCGGGCATAGTCAAAGTCAAAACAGGGATCTTCCAAAGCACCACGTACCGTCATTCGTGTGTAATCTTCCTGATGAACCTGGTGGAAAAAATCTTCGGTAAAGGCAAAAACAGGGTACAGGAACGGGGAGGGCTTGAAGGATCGAGGCGCAAGGAAGTGGTTCAAAACCCTGTAGTTTTTGCTGCGAAGACGGATGCCTGCCTGCACAATGGATTCTCCCTCGTCGAAGAGAAGAACCCAGCCCCGGTAGCCCATGCTCCGAAAAAGACGCGACATGGATCGAGTCGTCTGGATGAAATATTCCGGACGGCCCCTGCTCAACGCGATGTCTTTGTGAAATACAACTTGACGGTATTTGAAAACATTTTTCAAACGGGGCGTCGGAACCCCTTCCCCCGCCAGCGCCCGATTTAAAAGCGCGGAAAATTCCCAGGGGCGGAACCCGGCGTGCTTCTTCAGGCTCTTTTCCTTTTCAGAAAGTGTGAGATTCTTCTGGGCCATGGCCGCCAGGATCGCTGCATACAGGGGGGGCATTTCTTCGGGCAGAAAGTCTTCCGGTGTCCTCGAAAGGTTTTCGCGCCTGACCGTCTCCTGTTGCACCCACTTTTTCCACTGTTCGCTGAATGGAGCGTTGGTGCCGGGAAACTGGATATTGGCCATGAGCGCCCGATAGATCTCCCTGAAACGGTGAAGCGGAAGCTCCCGTGGATCGAGATTGACCGCGCTGGTTACAAAACCTTCCCGGAGAGCCCGGTCCTGAATGTAAGCCAAAGTGTGGGATTTACCCTGCCCGTAGGCGCCTACGACACAGAGGTGGGGAGCCTGTCCTGTGTCCAGGGCATGAAACGCCCGGTCGGTTTCCGCCTTCAGACGATCTTCGTGGGCCGTCAGGAGCCGCACGGCGACCGGATCGAAGAGCCCTTCACGGAGCCGCTCCATGGCGCGACGTAGGTGGAAGTCCTTTTCGTTTTCCAGTGCCTCCCGGAAGTCCTCGATTTCCATTTGTGGATTCGTGTCCAAGGGATAGGGCGGGGGCTGCATCAATCATCCCATTTGGGTTGGAGTTGTTCCATCTTTTCCTGTTCAACCTCGCGCTGGCTGGAAAGGATCTGCTCCTTGAGATCCAGGGCTTCTTCAGGTGCTTCTCCCTGCTCGGCCATGTCCAGGATCCGGATAACGCCCTTGATGAAAAGCCGGACCTCACTCAGAAGTCCCATTTGTTTCTGGTGCAGGCAAAGCTTTTCCAGGAGCGATTCCTTCACCAGCTCTGCTGCATCCCATCGATAGGAGATTTCGTGAATCCGGCGCAAAATCAGTCCCAGTTCTATGAACTCGCCCGTTTCGAGGGGCGTCTTGTGCAGATCGATGAGAATGCTGCGGAAGTTGAGCCGTTTGCCTTCCCCTATGGAGCGCACCCGGCTCCATAGGGCATCATAAGATTTGAAGCCTTTCTCCGACAAAATGACGTCGGGAATGATGGAAAAGAAAATGTGCAGGTGCTGCGCCTGCTCGGTGTTGTCGATGAGGAGCCGGACATTTTCGAAAGAGGTGCTGCGGACGGAAGCCGACTGCGCGATAACGCTCTCCAGTTCATCCAGGAGCAGGACAAGGCCTTTGTAACCAAGGTACCTCACGAAGGCCACGAGGGAGCTGAAGATCCGTTTGCTGTTGGTTTTGTTGAGGGAGTCGAAAATCTGAAAGGGCTTCAGCTCCTTTTTAGCGACCTTTTCCCCCTCAAACCACCGGTAAAGCAGCTCTCGGGCAGCGGTGCGGTCGTCTTCCGTTTCTCCTTCCTGAAGGGGCTTCCACCGGTTTTCGAGCAGGCTTATCAGCCCATTGGCAAAATTGCTCTCCATGCACTCCAGGGCGCGAAGGTTTTCGTCCGTCATCCGCAGCTTTTCTTCCAGGAGGCCCTCATCTCCAAGGGAAACGCTTGGGTCGCCTTCTCTATGGAAATTCGAGACCCAGGTATCCAGGAGGCTCCGGATTCCCTGGTGGGTGTCCTTCGGGTTGCTGTGTTCCGACACGCGGAGTTGGCGTACCATTTCCCTGTAAACCATTTCGAACTTTTGCATGGGGACTTCACGGGAAAGAACCACGAAAGAGACAGCAAAACCCTTGTCCAGGGCCATGTGGCGGATAACGGACATGAAGTGGGTTTTTCCGTCGCCATAGTCCCCGTTGATGAAGCGTACCTTGGCTCCGCCTTCGGCAATGTAATGGTCCAGATCGTCTTCGATGAATGTCAGCCAGTTTTGCCTGCCGACAGTGAAGAAAGGCACGTAATCCATCGGGACACTTCCTTTGCGGAGCTCCTCGATGATGGCCCTCGCCTGGAAAGGCTTCAATGCATCCAGCTCTACTTTGGGAATCATGGCTCAGCCTTCTGGAAGGAAATGCTGGTGATCTGACGCTTTTCCCCATCGCTGTCGATCAGCCACAGAGAGTTGTTTCTGCCCGGTCTCAGTTGCAGGGCGTATCCCCTGGAAGTCCCTCCCGTGCCTGCCTGAAAATAGCGCCAGATATCCACGGCAAACTGGTCCAATGTGTAGCCGCGAAACTTACCTTTATCCATATCCTGGAAAAATACTTTGCTCTGAAGTGACATGACACACTCGAAATAGAACCGCTGAATGGGGACGGGATGCCCTGGAGGCAGGCCGTCTTTTTTGAGGATCTCGGCATAGGTCTGGTATAGAGCATCGATAAAGGCTTGAGCGTCATATGGCCGGTTGTAAAGTTCGCGCTTGACCCTGAGCAGCGCAGAAATGATCCGCTTGGGATCGATGGATTTGATGGCTTTCTTATTGATCGAGGTGCTCCTTT